>JAGBWT010000007.1 GCA_017629615.1 Alistipes sp.
GGCGCGCTTGGGGTATGATGCGTAGTTGCGCGACTGCGTGTAGCGATATAGTTAGTATCGCCACAAGTGCCATAAGTCGGTATGTAGGTCGCTGCAACATTGCTCCTCCTCTTGCGATATTACAACCAACCGTCGCTGCTTGCCGAGCGACGTACGGTGATGGTGAAGTTGTGGGTCGTGCCGTTGCTTGCCGTAATCGAGGCGGTTGTTGCACCCGAGTTTAGACCCTTAAATATCAGTCGGCTACCGTCGGCGTTGCACGATGCGATATTCGGGTCGGCAATCTCAACGCTATATGTCATCGTCTCGCCACCGATAAAGTAGCGCGACGGAGCAACAGCACATTCGCCCTGCTCGGCGATGTAGAGGTTCGGGAAGCGCATTGCCGAACCACTATTTGCTATTGCAGCCAGCAGTGCCGAGGCATTAACCTGTCCGCTACCCATCTTACCACGATAGTCGGCCATATTTATCTGCATAGGCTGTATAGGGCCAATATCGGCAACGTAGCGCGAGTATGTCTTCTTGCTGTTGAAATATTGGTCGATAGGTGTTGCTGTCGAGTGGAGCAACTCCTGCAACTCCGAGGCCTTGAAGTGGCGACGTTGTTGCGCTGCATACGAGATGCCGAGAGCTACTACGCCCGAGACGTGAGGACAGGCCATCGACGTTCCCTCCATATAGCCATAACCGCTCTCGCTGACGTGGAACGGCAGGGTAGAGAGTATGCAACCAACCTCACCATATCTGTGATTTTTATCGACATAGTCGTAGTAGTAGTCCTGGTCGCCTCCCGGAGCCGAAATTGTCGTGCCTGGGCCATAGTTTGTATAGACGGCAGGCGTGAAGTCGGCTGCGGTAGCTGCTACCGAGACATACTCGTCGGCTGCACCCGGATAGCCCGCCATTGCTGCCGATTCGTTACCACCTGCAAATATGGCAATACCGCCCTCGATAGGGCCATTGGCCGAACCGGCACGATGGGTAAAGTACTCCAATGCCTCGCGTTCGAGTGGCGAACCCGTAATCCACTCCTCCAATGAGCCGAAGCCGGCTTCGCCCCAATCGCCAATGTTGGCGCGTGACGAAACGTAGCCCCAACTGCACTGCAATACAACCGCACCGTTGTCGGCCGCATACTTTATGGCGCGTACGGTTGAGAGGATACTTGTGGCAACATTGCCGGAGAAAATCTGGCAGACCATAATCTTTACGCCATCACCCGAGCCGTTACCTCCGGCAATCGACGCAACGCCTCTGCCATTGTTATTTACGGCTGCGATGACTCCCGCAACGTGGGTGCCGTGCCCCGAGTCGTAGACGTCGTTCGAGATGATGATGCCCGAGTTGTGTACGAAGTTGTAGCCGTGGCGGTCGCCGACATAGCCATTGTTATCGTTATCCTTTTTTGAGCGATAGGTCTCGGCCTTGTTCTCCCAGATATTATCCTTCAAATCGGGGTGGTCGATAAATATACCCTCGTCCAAAACGGCAACGATAACACTCTCGTCGCCTGTCGAACGCTCCCAAGCCTCGGCGCACTGAACGTCGGCATCTTTTACCGACTTCACGATGCCGTCTTTGCAGAAGAGGTCGCCGTTATTGACCAAGTTCCACTGCTGACCGAGTAGTGGGTCGTTCATCGTCGTTTGAGGAGTTGTGGCGCGACTCATCGCCTCGACACGCTCCTTGGATAGTGGGGTAGCCTTGCCGTTGTAGGCACGCTTTACGGTGTGGTTGAGGTCTATGCGACGCACCTCGCCAAGTTGCGAGAAACGGTGTGCAACCTCCTCAATCGGGTGCTTGGCATCGAAATAGACAACGTGCCAAAGGTGCAGACCCTCTTCGCGGGTGCGCTGCTCGGTGCGTGGGTCGATAGGGAAGACACGCTCGATTTTGTAGCCGTCAATAGCCTCCATAACCTCGTCGATAGAGATGTTGCCGCTGCGTGTTGCGACTCCGCCTCGGGCTTCGCTCTCGCGAGCAATCAACTCGGCAACTTCGGGCGCAAACTTAACCAACAGCACGTCCTCGGCAAAAGGTCGCTCGGTCGGCATCTCAACAACCTCTTCGCTAATATTTGTGCTGCACGCGCCCATCAAAAGTGCGCCTGCAACAAGAATGGTATGTAATAAAAATCTCTTCATAATCGGCTTTTGTCGCTATTCCAACTCCTCGGTTGGCTTCTCTTTGGTTGTGTATGCCTCGTAGTAGTAGTCGAGGTTTGCCTGCTCGTTATCGAACCTGGACTGTCGTCCGCTCTTGTCGTGACCCTCTTGTGGGAAGATCAAACTATATGGAATCCACCAATCCAATGCAGGGTGGTAGAGCAACCAATCAGGCAGCTTGCCCGACAAACGGTTCAGGTTAATGGCGAAACGCTTGGTTGTCGGCATAACCTTCTTGATGCGGCGGTCTACCAAAATCTGTGGCAACGAATCGACGGCATCAATCTCCTCCTGGGTGTAGTATGGTACTTCGGGGTCGTCCTCGAAGTCGGGGAGTTCGCCTTGCAGATAGTTCACCGAGAGTACGAGCGTGTCGAGACCCCACTTGATGAGGTCGGCAGGGAACTTCTCCTCCTCGCTAAATCCGCCAATGTCGGTACGTTGAGTATTGCTCAAATCGTAGATGTTGCTACGCTGGTTGGCATTCAAAATGAGTGTGCGCAACGCAGGGAAGTTCTCTTTGGTCAGCACCTCCGGTACGCGCTGCAAGTTGTTGGAACCAATATCCAGATATTCGAGGTTCTTCAATCGCGCGAGGCTGTTTGGCAACGATGTAAGACCATAGGCACCGATTGTCAGTCGTTTGAGTTGTGTAAGCTCCGATATCTCGTCACCGAGTGCGATGTCGAGCATAAAGGTATTGGTGTTGCCGAAGAAGTACAACTCGTCGGCTGCGGTCAGGTAGCGAACTTCGTATGGCAACGACTCGCGGGTCTTAAAGATGTAGAACGAGGCCTTGCGCACACGACCAACCTTGTCGGGGGTGCAACCCTTCATCGACTCGTTCCATAGGGTGACATTCTGCCACATATTCATCGGCTCCGACAGCTCCATATCCGAATACATCTGCAAAGCACGAGCAATGCAGACGATTGCCACCGAGTCGCCTTCACGACTATTCTCGACGATAGGCTCGGCAGCCATCTGTGTAACGTCGATATGGTCTTGGTGGAGTAGCTCGACATCACGCTTCGGGCGGAACTTGATTTGTGCAAGACGCTCGCGAGGCGAGGTGTTGATATCCCACTTGAAGCGAATATCGACCGAACGAGGTCGCACACCACGGTCGAGCGTGAAGTTGTAACGCTCGTTGTTAATCCAACCTGCATCGTCTGGAATATCGACATCGAACTCGACGTTGGCCTTGACCCTAACATCGAAATAGCGGTTTTCGGGGCTGTCGTAGTTGGTAATATCCTGCTTGGTCTTATCGACCTCGATTGTGAACGGAAAGCCCTCCTGCTCGATGACAATCTCCTTCTGCTGCCACGTTGCGAGGTTCTGTATCAGGACAACGCCACGGCGTGGCTGGTCGGTCAGGGCCGAGTCGATGATGAACTTGCAGTCGGCCGTACCGCGACCATTGGCGGGCGATACCGTAATCCACGGAGCATCGGTCGAGGCAATCCAACGCTCGCTTGATGTTATGCGTTGTTTTGCAATGCCTCCTTCGGGTCCAATCTCGATTGCTACACTCTCGGGCTTAAAGCTGTTGTCGGTCGAGTCCGACGTGCAGCCTACGAAGAGCAGTGTTGCAAATAGCGGTAATATATAGTCTCTATATTTCATACGTCGTAGTCTTTATTCGATCATATATTCCCAGATGCGGATTTGTTGTGTTTTGTCGTATATCAGGATATAGGCGCCGACTCTCCAAGCGTAGCATATATCCGAGGCGTCGAATATGATGTTCGGGTTGTCGCTGATATCGAGATAGTAGATGAGTGTCGAAATGGTATCGTCGATACGACCCAAGTCGTTTGAGCCGAGGTACAATCCGCGTAGCCCTCGGTGGTTGCCGATACCCGTAGGCCACTCCGAGAGGCATCGCTCACCCTTGTCGTTGCGTTGAGCGCGAAGGGCAAGCACGGTCAGACCCGAGCAGTCGAGCGGCTCATAAGGGAACGAGGAGAAGCTGTTGAACGACAACTCAACACCATAGAGATATGGCAGGTTGCCGGCGTGCATCTCGTGAGGCAGGTCCGAAAGACGGTTGTACGAGAGGTCTATCGAGACGAGCGAAGGCGAATTTTCATACTCGAACGACCCCTTCGGAATCTCGTCGATATTGCACGCTCGCAAGATGATATACTCAACATAGGAGTTGGTCTCGGCCAAACATTTCGGATATTTGGTCATCTTCGGATTGACGGCCAACGTGATGGTATTGGCACGCAGACCTTTGAATGTGCCATCGTCGGCTCCCTCGAAGCCATCGATGTCGTTGCCCGTGAAATCGACCGAGGTCATCGTGAAGCGACTCTTTGCCGAGAAGATGTTAGGCACCTTCTTCAAACGGTTGTATCGAACCGAGAAGGTCTCCACGTCGTCGTAACCGCAGAAGTAGCCGTCGGCATCGGTCGGCAGACTCTCCAAGAGGTTGTTGTCGAGGTAGAGTTGTACGGGGGCTACGCTCTTACCGAGAGGGTGAATCTTCGATATTTTGTTGTAGGCCAAGTCGAGCAGACCAAGTTTTTTGAGGTTGCTGAACGACTGTGGTAACTCTTCGAGTCGGTTTTGGCGAGCGTAGATAATCTGCAACTTATCCTTCGCCGCACCGCAAGCCAAAGCGTCGAGACCCTTATATATCTCCTCGGCCGACCATTGTGCATTGTTCGATATGTTGATGGTTATGAGTTCGGGCATCTGCGCCAAACCCATAGGGAACGAGGTCATATTCGGACAGTTGTAGAGTTCGAGGTCGGTACACGATTCGAGGTTGGCTATCTCGGCCGGCAGGCTCTTAATCTCGCTGTTGGCGATAAAGAGGTAGGTCAGTTTTTTGAGGTTACCAATCTCGGCAGGTAGCGACTTCAAACCGTTGCGCAGAACACCAAAGTTGGTATCCATCTTGCGAATCTCGTTTTGACGACCATTTGCGCGATTGATGATTTCGCCCTCGGCCATCGAGTCGTAGAGTTCGGTTGCCGGAATGTGGATTTGATGCTCGGCCAAAGCACGCGCACACGGCTCCGAGAATTGTGTCGCAGGGTGAATGAGGTGCAGATATTTGGCGTGATTCTGCATACGGTTACGACTGCGTTCGGCGAGCGATAGAGAGCTGTCGAGCGTTGGGTCGTAGGAGAGGTTGTTGGTGTCGTTGTGAGTACCCAAATACAACTCTACAAGCTCCGAGAGCTGACCAATTTTTGGTGAGAGGTGGCCTCGGAAGGCAAAATTGCTGATGTCGATGCGGGCTACACGGCCGTTGGGGTGGAGTTGAACACCAGGCTGGTCGCCCCACAAGTCGGGGTCTTTGTTGAAGTCCCAATTACAGCCTTTGGTGAAGTCCTCACCTACATAGTACCAACTATCGCCTTCGAGACTCTTCCAAATCTCGTAGAGTGCGTAGTAGTCCTTGATATATTCGTCGCTCTCGTAGAGTGCTACGGCAACATCGGCCTCGGTCGTCTGGTTGTCGGCAATCGAGAACTCCGATAGCGATGGCTTGGAGTTGAGTTCGAGCAGATTGTCCGACGAGTCGAATGCCTCGTAGGAGATGACGCGGTAGTTGCCCGCAGGCAACGAGAGCAGCGAGTCGCAAGCGATGGTCGAGGTACGATAACCCTCTTTGTCGCTCTGGTCGTTATCCTCGTCGAAGTGCAACGAGAAATCGGTTGGCAACTTCTCGAAACGGGTCGGGTTGGTGACGCTACCCGAGGCGAGAACCTTACCTACGGTAATTGTGATTTTGTCGATTTCGTCGAACGTGTATTGGCGAGTAGCAGCGCGTGTCGGGGTCTCCGTGAAGGCCGACATATCCTTTTTGAGCGTAAAGCGAACGTGGCCTCGCGGTGCAACATTTACCGTGATGTCGTGCATCGTCAGCCCATTTGCCGAGACTGTAAATCGACTCTCGGAGGCTGGCGAGCCAACATATATCAACTCGTCGTTGTGGTCGTAGAGCGAGAAGGTCACGAGTTGGTATTCGCCCGTGAGCAATTCGATTTTGTCGCTACGCATACCAAATTCTGCCGCCTCGGTCGACGAAGCCTGCACGTTGAGTGTTTGGGAGATGGTAGTACCCTCGAACGAGAGGGTTACTTTGACCTTGCAAGCCTCACCGAGGTAGTCGAGCGTACCTTTGATGGCACGGGTCGAGGCCTCCTCGTACGAAGCCTGTTTGTAGAGTCGGAATTGTGCGTATCCGTAGTCGTGGCTACGATAGTCGGGCGCACTCTCCTTCGAGCAACTCGTTGCGAGGAGTGCGAGTAGTGCCGTAGCGACGACCGATACCAATATCTTAAACTGTTTCATTATCTGTGTTTTACTCATCTTTCGAATCATAAGTCAGCGCCTCCTGCGACTCCGTAAGTCGGGTAGCAGAAGTGGCGACGAAGAGCTATTTTGCAAGGTTGAGCGTGCAGAGCAATACCAATTTGTTCTCGCCCAAGATGTTCTTGAAGACTATGGCACCCGTTTTTCCGTTGCCTTCGGCCTTCATTACGACCATCTGCCACTCTTCGCTATACTCATACGAGAGCCAACTCTTGTCGGCCTCATTGTCTAACTCATACGACTCGGTCAGACCTGTGAGCATCGACATTGTTGCCGCTGTGGTGGTGTAGGTCAGATGATATACAGGTGCCGAATATTTTGTGTAGTAGCTCTGATAGAGGTCGCCCTCGGTCAATTCGACGAGCGACGAGTGGTCGGTGCTCTGGGCAGACTCCGGATAGGCAAACGCGAGCGAAGTCGAGCCGATAACCGTGTTAGGGTTGTAGCGGCAATAGATGATTGCGAATACACCCTCGGCGTCGGCAATGGTTACCACGCCTTCGTAGTCGCCACTCAATATATTGATAGCATCGGCTGCTGTAGGTTTGGTAATATCCATCTCGATACGGAGGCTCGTAGCATCGCCTTCGGCCTGTGGCTCGGTCTCGGTGTCGGTCTCGGCTTTGTAAGGGGTCACCGTAATCCAAGCGTTGTCGCCACTCATCTCGACGATTGCACCTGCGGTGTTGAGGGTGTAGCAGGTGATGGTGGTGTATGTACGGTCGATATTCATCGTCCAACCCTCGTGCGAGCGAGGTTTGGTGTAGAGCAGGTTATAACCCTCGGTTGCGGTTGGATATTCGGAGAAAATCCAGTGGCTTGGTTCCAAGTTACTGAACATAGCACCGACCTCTGTCATCGACTCCTCGTTGAGGATAGAGATGCTGCCCGGTGCGCTCTCCTGCTTAACTTTCGTAACGATATATGGGCTGTACTCGTCGTTGATGTTGTTGCTCGGCATACCATCGATAATTGCAACAAACGAATATACGTCATCGGTAGCCAGATGTGCCGGCACAGCCAATACGATAGCCTCGCGTGCGCTACTGCCATCGTTGATACCGGTTCCGATGTTGAGCACACGGCTCTGAATAACCGAGGTGTCGTCGTTGTCCCACTCGGCAAGGGTCGTGGTAACCCACTCCGGATTGAGTGTAGGCATTACCATACCCATCTGCGTTGTAAATTCGATGGTGTAGAGGCTTACGGCGTTGGTTGCGGTTATGGTGCCGTTGGCCGTTCCCTCGACATACTCGCCAAGCATCTGATTCATCACCTCGCCATTGCTGTTGAAGAGCGACTCCTCGCCAAAACCATCAACGGAGAAGATGGAGGTTGCGGCTGGTATGGTCACTTTGAGCGTTGTGACAACCTTGTCGGTATTGGCGGCATCGACAAACGAGAGCGTTGCGCTCTGCTCGGTCATAGGGTACTGCGATGCCTCGCCCTTAATCCACAACTCCATTTCGCCAGCCTTGCTACCTTCGATAGGTGTAATCCACGCTGGCGCACCATCGACAATCCAATCAATGTTCGACACAACCTTCACACGGGTCGAGAAGAGGCCCATACCCTCGGGCCAAATCATTGTCATACCATCTTCGCCGGCCTGTTCGCTTTCGTAGGCATAAATCATCTCTTCACTCTCGGAGAAACCGAATGCGTTGTCCTCAATCTTTACGGGGTAGATTGCAATCTCGCGCTGGGTCTTTGTGAGTGTAATGGTTGCGATAACCTGGCTCTCGCCACCCATAGTCATCGTAACATCGCACGAGTGGTCGTTGTCGAAGTCCTCGATGTCGCCTACATTGATTTTGATTTCGTGGCGACCGGCCGTGCCGCGCAGGGTATAGACCTTGTTTTCGCCGTCGAGAATCTGGAAAAATGTTGCTGTCGAGGTTGGAACCGATATCTCCCAAGCCATATTTGGCTCAATGGTTAGGGTGTGTACCGTTCCCGCAGCGACATTTAATGTCGTGTGGGCAGGGAACGATGGGGTGACAATCTCTTTATCAACGTCGGAGTTGCTACACGCCGAGGTAGATAGGAGCACGATGCCCAGAACGATGTTGCTGATGGTTTGTAAAAAACGTTTCATAAATATTGTGTTTTAATTATTCTTCACGTTGCTCAATAGTTGTGTGGTGGTTTATAGACCCTCGCGTTTGAGTCGCTCGGCCTCCTCGTCGCTAACCCACTCCAAGATGTTGTAGAAGTTGCCAACCGTGCCGACCGTGACACCGATGTTTTCGACATAGATGTGGGTCCAAAGTACGGCAAATCGCTGGCACGAATTGAAGTAGGATTCGTTGTAGGCGCTGTCGTCGCACAAAATATGGTTGTCGCCAAGAATCTGACCAAAGACCGAAGCCTCGTCGCTGACAACTTGGTCGCTATCCATCGTGATTATAGGGCGTGCAGGGTCGTTGCCGTGCAGACGCAATGTGATGTCGTAGCCGTTGAAGAAGCAGTCCTCGACAACAATACAGTCGGGCTCGCTCTTGTGGCGGCTGGTGTGGACAAGTCGTTGGTACGATGCGTTCTCGCCAGGGTAGTTGAGCAGGAACATCGACGAGAGAACGGCATAGCCCGTAAAGTTGTTGATGTCGAACGGACAACTCTTGTAGAGCGTGACCTTCGTCTGGTCGCTGTTCTGTGCGAGTGGCCATTTCAGATTTTCGTTCATTACCAATCGCAGAATGAAGCCGAGCGAATCAGTAGCCTCGATATTCTCGTAGCAACCCTCGATTTCGACGTCAGCCGAGAGCTTTCCGGCAGGAATGGTGATGCTCGGTGTGCGAAGGCGATAGTGCAAGCCCTCGATAGCGTTGCTGCCCTGCTCGACAATCTCTACGCCGAGCGTGCGGTCGTAGGAGCGTGCCACGGTCGAAGCGACAGCGACCTTGATGGTGCTGTTTTCGGCTACGACGGGATTGCTCGACAACGTGTCGGCGAACATTATATATTCGGCATCGTTGTAGGTCGTATATTGCTCTTTGCACGAAGCGGTACAAAGCGCAAAGAGCAGAATGGCAATATATGTTGCGATACTCTGTTTCATATCTTCTGATTTCTCCTATTTGTTACTTTCGTTTGGTTGAACAAGCGACCCTGGGGCCTCCAATTCGTGCAGCGGTATAGGCCATACGAAGAGAGGGTCGTCGGCCGCAACGTGCAGCGAGCTACCCTCGTCGAGAGAGTTGCTTTGAGGCTTACGCGTAAAGCCGTTGCCATCGTTGTAGAGTTTGCCCCAACGCTTGATGTCGTTCAGACGGAAACCCTCCATATAGAGTTCGCGTACGCGCTCGTTGGCGATATGGTCGATATAGTTGTCGGCCGTGAGGTTGATACCGCCACCCGAAGCGATGCGCTGACTGCGCAGAGCCGAGAGGTCGGCCGATGCGGCAGCGAAGTTGGGCGATGCCTTGCGACAGTAGGCCTCGGCGCGTATCAGATACTGCTCGGCCAGACGGAAAGGCTTTGGCATCGAGACGTGGTAGAGCAGAGCCGAGGAGATGAAGTCCTGATTGCCGAAATATTTGAATAACATCGGCCACACAAGTCCGTGCGCATAGCCCGTCTGCATAGAGTAGAAGTAGCTGTTGTAGCGCATATCGTTGTTGCCGTAGAGACCAAGCACCCACTCTGCAGGAACATAGTCGGGGTAGCAGTATGTATAGTCGTTGGTGTAGTTGAGGAACAACGAGCCGAGTGCGCCACCATACGAAGTCTGCGTAAAGCCGACTCTCCAAATGATTTCGGTCGCCAGGTCGTAGTTCCACATATAGTCGAAGTAGGTCATCGTGTCGGTGTAGTAGGTGTTGGCCGACGAGAGTGCAAAGGCTTTGTTGTCGATAAGGCGCGATGCGTAGTCGATAGCCGTCTCCCAATCCTGCATATAGAGTGCTACGCGAGCGTGTAGAGCCTCGGCCGCGGCGTGGGTGATAAATACGCTGCTGTGGGCATCGTCATCTTTGTCCAACAACTCCTCGGCCTTCGCCAGGTCGGCGAGTACGAATTGATAGGAGTCGTAGAGCGATGCGCGAGGCTTCGGGCTCTTGTCGGCAAACGACGAACGCAGTACAACGCCCAACTCGTTGTGAGCCGTTGCAGGGTCGTAGGCTTTGCAGTAGCATTTCAAGAGTTCGGCATAGGCCAAAGCGCGAATAGCGTGAACTTCGCCCGTATAGATGTCGAGGGTCTCGATTCGCTCGTCATTCGATTGAGCGGCTACAACACGGTCGATGTGGTCGAGATAGAAGTTGCAGTTGCTGATAATCGAGTAGAGAGCGGCATAGACAGCCTCGATTTCGGAGTTGGTCGAGCGAATCTCCCATTGCCAAATGTTGCCGTGGGTGTTCGAGTAACCATCGACGGCATAGACCAGGTCGGTCTGAATATCGGGCAGCAATGTGAGATAGCCGCTATACAGCGCTCCGCTTTTGAGGAGCGAGTAGATGCCCGTCACGGTCTGCTCGGCATCTTCAAAGGTGCGCATAGCTTCGTCCTGCGGAATTGCGGCCTGTGGCTCTTTGTCGAGGCACGAGGTTGTTGCAACAGCTGCCAATGCAGCGAGGATAATCGGTATATTTTTGAGCATTTTCATCATCTTCCTCCGTTAGAATGTTAAATCGAGACCAAACGTAAATTGACGCGCCATTGGGTATTGGGCTGCA
>JAGBWT010000052.1 GCA_017629615.1 Alistipes sp.
CCCTTTGGTCGCATCTTCGAGGATTCGGTTATCCGACCTTCGCGCTGGGTACCGACAACAGACCGTCGAGCCAAGCGACGATAGTCGAGGCCTTTCAAAAATTATTTAAGGGAGATTTATTCGGGGCAAACCACCGCTACGCCACCCGCTACGCACTCAATCGTAAGCGGAAAATCGGCACTGCGCTGACCGTCCATATCGGTCGTTGGCGAGAGAGGCGAACGCATCTCGATATGCGACGAACGGATATGACGAATCGCAAAATTTGGTCGGCCATCGAGCAGGTAGAGCAACATCGCCCACAGCATCGCAAAGACGTTGCAACGCCGCATAATCACGCAGTCGAAGATACCGTCACGCACCGAGGCCCGACGCGCAAGACGAAAACGACCAGCCGTCTCGCCATTGAACACCAACGCGATAACGCTCTGAACATCAAATGCCTCGCCCCCTTCGTACTCGACGTGAAGCGGAGTCGGCTTACTCGTGAAAAACTCCTTTGCGCCCTCGACCAGATAGGCCAACTTACCGAAGCGGTGCTTTACGGCATCGGAGGTATGTTGCGAGGTGGTCGTAAACATTCCGAAGCTAAACACGTTGATAAAGTAGAGGTCGTTCACTCGGCCACAATCGAGACGCTCGATGTGACCCTCAACAATCTGTCGCGCCGCTTTCAGATGGTCGGAGGCCATACCCACAGCACCTGCAAAGTCGTTGGCCGTACCCGCAGGGATTATACCGAGCGGAATATCGAGCGAACGAGCCTTCATCGAGTTGATAACATAGTTTATCGTGCCGTCGCCACCGCACACAACCACCATATCGGGTTGCTCGGCAAAACCATCAAACGGATTCTCGCCAAAACGCAGATGCGTCGGCAGCGGCTCGTAGCCCGCTTGGGCAAAAATCGCGGCTATATCGTCAATCTTGCGGGCAATTTTACCGTGACCCGCCTGTGTGTTGTATAGTATGCAAACTCTCTTCATCTATCTATTCTTTAAGAGTCGTAAATATCTCGTATTCTTCGCCTTGCCCCTCCTCGGCAGCAAGTATGAAATAGACCTGTACGCGGTCGCGCATCTGCTCGGCCAGCTCGATAGCCTTCGCCTCGCCCACGGCCATAAACATCGTCGCCAAAGCATCGGCCCGCACACATCGGTCGGCAACCACCGTAGCCGACAACAGTCGCGACACCACACTGCCACCCGTGCGAGGATTGAGCGTGTGGGCAATCTTGCGACCCGACTCGTCGATATAGAACCGACGATAGTTGCCCGATGTGGCCATAGCCTTGTCGCTTATCGCAATAACCTTCTGACAATGTTCGCCCGATGAGTTGTTGCCATCGAACGGAGTATCGACACCAACCCTCCACTCACGACCCTGACGATTACGACCTTTGGCACGAATCTCGCCACCCACCTCGACAATGTAGTCGGTGCAACCTTCGCGCTCCAAGCGGTCGGCCAACAAATCGACCGTATAGCCCTTGGCAAGCGAATTGAGGTCGAGTTGCAAACGGCTGTCGCTCTTGACGATACGATTGCCATTGACCGCAAACTTGTCGAAGCCGACAAAGTGCATAATCGAGTCGATATTGGGCTTCGCATCGCGGTTGCGGGCGGCAAAACCATAGGCCTCGGTCAGCGGTTTGACGGTAATATCGTAGAGGCCGCCACTCAACGCATTAACCTCGGCCGCAACGGCTATGTTGCGCAACAGATGAACATCGAGCGAATCGGTGCGGTTGTCGTTGATTTGCGAGAGTAGCGACTCGGGGTCAAAAATCGACATCGAGGCCTTCGCCTCGGTATCGACCTCCATCGCCTCGGCAAAGATTTCGGAGGCCGAGAGTGGCGACGCGGCCACGATGTGGAAGGTCGTTCCGAGCATCGGGCCATCGACCGTAACATACTCCCTATGCGGTTTGCACGAACAGAGCGCAACCACCGCACACAAAAGCATATAAGCCAAACGCAACCTCATAACAATCGAATATTGACGAGTGCAAAGTTAATATTTTTTGCTCACATACGAAACCTTTTGGAGGCATCATCGCGGAAAGTGTCGCAAAATCAGCGAGTTTTTTTCGCGCGCGCTTGTTTATTAAGTATATAATTCCTACCTTTGTCGCGCTTTAACGCTATCCGCGTAAGGAGGATGCGAAGAAGTATTGAATTAACTTTTTATAAATTTTCTAAACATTTTCTATTATGGCTTACTTAACAGCAGAGAAAAAGGAGGAAATTTTCGGTCAGTACGGCAAGTCTAACAAGGACACTGGTTCGCCAGAGAGCCAGATTGCTTTGTTCTCGTACCGTATCAGCCACCTTACAGAGCACCTCAAAAACAACAAGCACGACTTCGGTACCCAGCGCTCGCTTTTGCGCTTGGTAGGTAAGCGTCGTCAGTTGTTGGAGTACTTGAAGGAGGTTGATATCGAGCGCTACCGCGCAATCGTTAAGACCCTCAACCTTCGTAAGTAATTCTACGAGGCAAGGAGCCTGTCTAAAAATGTGGACAGGCTCTTTTTTACCCGAAGCGAAGGGTGGCGAAGCAGGAGCATACTTGACGTATGTGACTGTTTCGGCAGACAAGCAGAAGGCCGCAAAAACCGATTGGAGTAAGGCCAAAGCCCCGAAAGAACGAAAATCGTATAAATCGGGAATTTGCAACGCGCGCGAAGGGTGGCGAAGCAGGAGCATACTTGACGTATGTGACAGTTTCGGCAGACGAGCAGAAGGCCTCAAAA
>JAGBWT010000053.1 GCA_017629615.1 Alistipes sp.
AACCACCTTGCGTGCCTTGACGATATCCTCGGGCGAGATGACCTTGTTAGGCTCTGGCATACCAGCACCCGAGAGGTTCATACGCACAATCTCGCGCTCCTCCTCACGCTTTGGATAGGAGATACGCGCCTTGAGCATAAAACGGTCGACCTGCGCCTCGGGCAGCGGATAGGTACCCTCCTGCTCGAGTGGGTTTTGAGTTGCCAAGACAAGGAATGGCTCGGGCAACTTGTAGGTGTTGTCACCGATGGTCACCTGACGCTCCTGCATAGCCTCCAAGAGTGCCGACTGCACCTTCGCCGGCGAACGGTTAATCTCGTCGGCAAGAACGAAGTTGGCGAAAATCGGACCCTTCTTGACGGTGAAATCCTCGCTCTTCTGCGAGTAAATCAGCGTACCGACAATATCGGCAGGCAAGAGGTCGGGCGTAAACTGTATACGCGCAAAATCGGCATCGACAGCCTTCGCAAGGGTTGTGATGGCGAGCGTCTTTGCCAAGCCCGGCACACCTTCGAGCAGAATGTGACCGTTCGACAGCAGACCGATGAGCAACGTATCGACCAGGTGCGACTGGCCGACAATCACCTTGCCCATCTCGGCACGCAATGTATCGACAAACAACGACTCACGCTCGATGCGCTCGTTGAGTTCTTTGATGTTGATTACTTCACTCATAAATATTTTGTTGTGTTGTTATATGCACATTTTGGCGACTATGCGTCATATAAACGGACCATCGGCCCATTTATTGTATTTCGGTAAAAATTATTCGCGCTCCTCCTTCGACAGTTCGGCAAAGCAGTGGCGGCAAATCGGCTCATAGGTATCCTTCTCGCCGAGCATCACAAGCGCATCGTTCTTGGCCAAGCGGTGCGAATGGTGTGCCAAATTGCCACAACGCACACAAATTGCGTGAACTTTGGTCACATATTCGGCCGTAGCCATCAGGTCGGGCATCGGACCGAAAGGCTTGCCGAGGTAGTCCATATCGAGGCCCGCAACTATCACGCGCACCCCACTCTCGGCCAACGTACGGCACACATCGACGATACTCTTATCGAAGAACTGCGCCTCGTCGATACCGACCACATCGACGTCCGATGCGAGCATCAGGATATTGAGTGGCGAATCGACAGGTGTCGAACGAATCGTTGTCGAGTTGTGCGACACAACCTCCTCGTCGGAGTAGCGTACGTCGATGCTCGGTTTGAAAATCTCGACCTTCTGGTGTGCAAATTCGGCACGACGCAGACGGCGAATCAACTCCTCGGTTTTGCCCGAAAACATCGAGCCGCAGATAACCTCAATCCAGCCTTTTTGGCTTGCATTTTCAAGAAACATATCTATTTATTCTTTGTTTAGGTTGAATACTTCTGCAAATATAGTAAAATTTTCGAAAAAGTCGTTAAGGGCGTTACGCCCTTAACGACCCTACTCTCTCCCTACTCTCCCCACTCCTTATAGGGGTGCAGAGCGAGGAACGAGTTGTGGTAATAGCGGTTGCCCGTGACCTCCTTCCAAATCCAGGCGGGGAGTGTCGGCTGCTCATCTTTTGAGGCGAGTTCGACCTCGGCAACCACCAGGCCCTCGTTGTCGCCCAGAAACTCATCGACCTCCCACGTCCAATCGTCGTGGCGCACCTCGTAGCGAATCTTCTCGACACGGCCTCGGCAGCGCGAAAGCAGAGCCTCGGCACACCCGACGGGGATAGGGCGCTCCCACTCAAATCGGCTCAAACCGCCATCGTGGCTCTTGCCCTTGAACGTCAGGAAGGCCTCGTCGCCGATGATGCGTACGCGGGCCGTCACGCGACGACGACAGAGGTAGCCCTGCGCTATGCGGCGGCTACGGAAGGCTTCGCGACGAAACGCATCGTCGCAGACCAAGAATTTGCGCTCAATCTCCTGCATCGGCCCTTCGGTTTTAGCGCGAAGCCGACTCTTTGGCATCGTCGGCAATCACACCCATCGAGTCGAGCGCCCACATACCTTTGGCACGCAACACCTGCTCGATAACATCGCGCACGGCACCTGCTCCGCCATTATACTCGGAGATGTAGCGAGCCGCTTCGAGAACCTCGGAGCAACCATCGGCCGGAGCGACCGGGATACCCACCTTGCGCATACATTCGAGGTCGGGAATATCGTCGCCCATATATATCGCCTTGCTCAAATCGACGCCCGTCTTTGCGGCAAAGTCGTCGAGTGCGGCTATCTTGTCCATACAGCCGAGGTAGCAGTGTTTCACACCGAGTCGCTGCATACGCGATTCGAGGTTGCGACCAAAGCCGCCCGAGATGACGCAGACATTGCAACCGTGCTTCACGGCATAGGCCAACGCATAGCCATCTTTGGCGTAGTAGCAACGCAGGAAATCACCACCCTCGACGGGGATTATCTTGCCGTCGGTCATCACACCATCGACGTCGAAGATGAAGGCCTCGACCTCGGCAATTATCTCTTTGAAATTTTTGTCTGCCATATATTATCGCTGATTTTGTTGTAGATTTCGGTCATTGGGTCGTCGCCCAGCAGTGAGGTGTGTCGCTCGCGCGTTGCCACATCGCCACGCACCGCAGGGCCTGTCTGCACCCCCTTTGGGTCGCCACTTGCGACGGCCTTCGAGGCGGTCTCCTCGATTAGGGGGGCGATGGTCGAGAATGGCAAGCCTACACGGTCAAGCACGGCCGTAGCGCAGGCGTACATATGGTTGGCGAAGTTCGAGGCAAAGACCCCCGCGAGGTGGATATGTCGGCGCACCTCGGCATCGGCATCGCCCACGCTGTCGGAGAGCAACGAGGCGAAGCGTCGGGCCTCGTCACGCACACCCTCCTCCTCGGCCTCGACGAATATCGGAACGCGGCGAAAATCGACCTTGCGGCCCGACGAGAATGTTTGGAACGGATAGATTATCGCTCGGCGGTGGCTCTTTGGCAACCATTCGAGCAGGCCGCACCCTGCCGTATGGGCAACGATACCCCCTTCGGGGAGTTGCAGCGAGGCAGCAACCTCGGCTACGGCACGGTCGCTGACCGCTATCAGGTAGAGGTCGGCACGGTCGAGCGGAGCGTCGATGGCGCAATAGCGCGACTCGGCCATCCGGGCCAAAGCCTCGCCTCGCTCGCGGTTGCGTGCCACGACCTGCACCACCTCGACGCTGTTGGCGTGGAGTGCGGTCGCAAAGGCCTCGGCAACGTTGCCACTTCCTATAATCGTAACTTTCATAAGCGCAAAGTTATCAAAAAATCATCTCTATTGCAACGCTTTGACCCTCAATTCGCGTAAAACACCATCGCTCGCTTGCACCCTCGCGCACACCGAGTTGTCGGCATAGTTGGGCGTTGGAGAGGGGGAAGTCGCGGCGGTATATCTCGATAGCCTTGCCGCGCAGACGCTTTTTGAGTCGCTTCGGGTCGAAGGGTTCGATGCTCGCTATGCGGGCCACGCGACCCATAGCCTTTTGAGGCTCGGTGCGGGCAAGCGCCACGCCATTGTGCGACCACACGTCGGCCACACCCTCGAAAGCGGCAGCCGTAAGGCGGCTATGGCCGAGAGCCACGTCGGGAAGAATGATGTAGTGGTAGTCGTCGAAAGATTGGGGTGGAGCGCTCCACTGCTGTCGCTCGGCCTCGTCGGTCGTAAGGCAGACCTCGCCCAGCCCTATCGCTACGGCCGAGCGCGACGATGGCGAGCCGTCGATATAGATATTGACCTCCTTGCACTCGCCTCCGAGCGATACGGTCTCGACCCGACAATCGCCAAAGAGACGTTGTGCCTCGGCCGTGTCGAACAGGGGCGAACACTTGATGCAGAGGCGGTCGGCTATCTTCAAGATTGGTCGGTACAGCGCAACGATATTGGGCGAACACTCCTCCAAGCGGACCAACTTCTCGCCCGAAGCGCCACGACGGTCGGGGTCGATGAAGCACCAATCGAAGCGGTCGGTGCATTGCTCGACAAAC
>JAGBWT010000054.1 GCA_017629615.1 Alistipes sp.
ACAACGAAACGCCCTTGTTGGTCCTCACTTTTATAACCCTGTTAAAGACCCCGTCATTGACCTTCGCTGCTTCGAGCAGAACCCTGATTTCGGCACTGCCACCAGGCGCAATCGGCCGACGCGAATAGCGCGCCTTTAAGCACGAACACGAGGTATCGACACCCAGGATAACAACAGGCTCGGAGCCGACGTTTGTCATCGTAAAAGTACAACTATATTCGCACCTCTGACGTGGCACAACGCCAAAATCATATTGCGACTTATCGAACATCACCGACGATGTTTTGGCATCTTGCGCAAAGAGAGAAGCCGAGACCAAAACAGCCAGCATAAGAACCACAAAACGTTTCACGGTAAATTATCGTTACTTATTGATTTTCAACTTAAATATATAGGTTATCGTACCGCGTTGATTGTGACTCTCCGACGGCAAGAAACGTGCTTTGAGTGCCGCCGTCTGCGCCGCCTCTATAAGCGAAGAATCGGAGGTCGTTGAGCCTTGCGGACGGAAGGTCGCAGAAGTGACAAAACCCTCGGAATCGACCATAACTTCAATCACCACTTTTCCAACTTTATTACCAGGCGGATAGAGTGGCATCGGCAAATCACCGGCCAATCCGCGACCCTGCAAACCCGCATCTAACGCATCGTCGTAGGCAGGACTTAAACCGCGACCCGAGCCTCGCGACGACTCCTCGTCGGAGAGCTTCGCCTGTGGATTTCCGACCGATTCGGGGGCATCGCTACCGCCACGATTCGACGGAAATAACGCTCGCGGATTTACGGTCTGCACCTGCTCCTTCGTTCCGTCGGCCGCAGACTCCTGCTCCACCGGAGCCGGGATTTCGTGCTTCGGAACTTCGTCGGCCACCTCCTCGTCGGGTGGCGATTGCACAGCCTCACTCTCGACAGGTGGCTCAACAAATTCGACAAAGAGGGCCGCCGACGACACCTCGGGTACCACCACGTCGAACGACAGGAGGCACATTGCCGCAGCCAGCACGACGCAATACAACAACGTCGCTATATAACCTAATTGGTTGCTCTTCATCGCTTTAAGCCCTATCTACTTTATATAATAATCATCGCGGAGGATACGCAATATTCCAAACCTCGCGGAGGATACACTCTCTCGGTCGGCTCGGAGGGAGCATACTTTGCGTATGTAACCTTCGAGACGGACAAGAGTAAGGCAGGAAACACCCCTCAAAACAATTTTTAAGGTTGGGTAGCGAGTATTAAACGATACCCATCATCCTTCGCAATATTCATAATCTTCACAACCTCATCAACTGCCACAGTTTTGTCGCAGTGGAGAGAGACAGTCGGCTCGGTCTGCCCTGCAAGACGGCTACGCAAAGCAGAACGCACACCCTCAACACCCTGAACCTTATCGAGTTCGACATAGTAGCGATATGCACCGCCCTTATTCTCTATCGACACCGTTGTTACCGCCTTATCTTTCAGCTGATTACTACTCTTTGGAAGCATCAGTTTCAAAGCATTGGGGTTGATGAGCGTCGTCGCTATCAACATAAAGATAAGCAACAAAAACATAAGGTCGGTCATAGCCGAAGAGGAGAACGACTTATCGACTTTTGAACCTCGTTTGATTGCCATAATCGCTACTTTTGAACAGGTTGATTAAGAATATCCATAAAGGCGATAGAGTTGGCCTCCAAACGGAACACCAGCTTCTCGATACGCGCCACAAGGTAGTTGTAGCCAAAGTATGCAGGAATACCAACAACCAAACCACCAACGGTGGTCACCATTGCCACATACATACCACCCGAGAGCAGAGCCATATCAACCGTACCGCCTGCTGCCGACATATCCATAAAGGTCTCCACCATACCGAGCACCGTACCCAAGAAACCAATCATAGGCGCACCGCCCGCGATAGTAGCCAAGAATGGCAGACCATTTTCGAGTTTCGAGACTTCGAGGTTGGCAACATTTTCGATAGCCGTCTGCACATCGCTCATTGGACGACCCAAACGCTCGACACCCTTCTCGACCATACGGGCAATAGGGGTATTGGTCTTGCGACACAGAGCCACAGCACCACGCACATCGCCCTCCGAGATAAGGTCGCGAATACGATTCATAAAGCCCATATTGAACGACGAGGCACGACGTATCGCCACAAATCGCTCAACGAAGATAAAGATTGTAACGCCACCCAACAACAGCAGCACCCACATCAACCAGCCTCCCGCATTGAAGAGTTGCCAGAGACTCATCTGACTCGAAGCCGCGTCCATTGCACCCTCGGTCATCATCAAAAGATTCATCATATTATCTGTTTTTTATTAGTTATTCACTCCGTTTAACGAATCGAGTTCATTCGCACACTCGCCTTTACCAACGCTATCGCACGCACGCGCGATACCTCTATATCTTTATCGGCGTGGTGTGGATTTTGGCTCACGAGGCGAATATAGCCCTCGCGGTCGGCCTTTTGAACATATTTCACCGTCACATACTCCTCTCCGTCAATATCGATAGAGAGCAGATACATATCGCCCCAAAAAATATCGTTCACATCGTTGAGTTGCTTGTAAAGCACAATATCACCACTCTTCAAGAGCGGATACATCGAATCGCCAACAACATATATCGCTCCATCACACTTGGGCAAATTCGGAATATGTATATAATTTACCGGTGCAATCGAACCCCTATCGGTAAAGAGTGGCACCAAACCCGCCGTACCCTCTATCGAATAGAGCGGTACACTCTGCAACGGCAACGAAGCATCGGTACGCAGACGGAAGGCATTGGTAAGATTTGGCTCGGCATTGAACATCTCGCCACGACCCTCATCTATCCACTCGGGATTTACATTCAATTCTTGAACAAGAATATTTCGGTTACGCGTCGACAATCCAGCACGGCCCGTCTCTATCATCGACAGAGCCGTCTTACCAACACCAAGTCGTTGAGCGAGTTGCTCTTGCGTCAGACCGAGTTGCTTGCGTATTAGTTTTACACGACTATCCATAAAACTCTATTATATTATTTTATACAAAAATTGTACTTATTTACTTGACTTGGTCAATATTTGAACGTATATTTGCACTGCAAAGTTAAATAATTTATTACAAACCTGCAAGAATTTCGCGACAAACTATCAAAAAATTAACATTTTACCGTCGCCACTGCGAGCGATGGAGAAGATAAACAAAGAGAAAAACGCCCGACACACCCACTTCGACAGAGAACAAACGAAACAACATATTCAAAAATTGCTTTTTAAGATACAAATATGAACACCACACACCACATCACCCAAGAGGTCTATGAGCGATTTGCCGAACTTATTTGCAGTTCACTATCGCAACCCTCATTTTTCAGTGGTACGGTATCGGCCGACTCCGAAACGGCAACCCACACCCTCACGGCGACACTTATCATCTATCGCCGACGCATCAAGCCTTTCGACAACGAACCCGACCGAATTATCGACGTCGTCCCCGTATGGTACGACTGCAAAACCCTCTGCGACGATGGAGAGGGCGACGACGACTTCGATTTTCGCCTTCTCGTCGAGGCTATGAGAGAGCATTAGACCTCCACACTGCCACACAACCTCTCCCACCTTTGAAGCGATACCTTCGTTGTGTGCAAAGCCCATCGGCCCACCCTTCGTATCGGAAGCGGGCTTTTTTTGTGCAATCACACTCCAAGAAATACGGTACTTATATACATAATACACAACATCAACCTTTTACCGCTGACGAAGGGTCGTTGCTCGCGGCTGATTGCCGCGTTCACAAATCTGACCCTCCCCTAAATCCCCTCCTCGGGAGGGGACTTGGTCGCTGCGCTCCAAAAAGGCGGTACAAAAACACATCACACAATGACATCATTTATCGAATTTAGCGAAAAAATCTACCCTTTTCTCGACCTGCAACCATTCCACCACACCTACTATCAACTACTCGAACGCTTTGCTCGCGGCCAAGTCAAACGGTTGATAATCAGTATGCCTCCACAGCACGGCAAGAGCATGGGAGCAAGCACCCTGCTACCAGCCTATCTTCTGGGGCTAAACCCCGATATGCGAATTGCCATAGCCTCCTACTCTGCCCTATTGGCGTCGAAATTCAACCGCCGAGTGCAACGTATAATCGAATCGGAAGAGTATGGCGAGATATTTCCCGAAACGACCATAAAGCGAGGAGCAAAACCCGCATCGTATATCCGCACAGCCGACGAGGTCGAGATTATCAACCACGAAGGCGCCCTCATCTCGGTCGGACGCGAAGGCTCGCTTACGGGCAACCGCGTCGATTGCTTTATCCTCGACGACCTCTACAAGAACGCAATGGAGGCCGAATCGCCACTCATACGCGAAAATTGCCTCGAATGGTACACCTCGGTCGTACGAACACGAATGCACAACGCCTCACAAGAGATAATCGTCTTTACGCGCTGGCACGAAGAGGACCTTATAGGCTCACTGCAAAAGGTTGAGCCAATAGTGATGCTCAACTCGTGGAGCGACCTCGACAAAATCGCAGACGACGGGTGGGGTTACCTCAACTTCGAGGCACTCAAAAAGTCGCCAGCCACACCTCTCGACCCCCGAAGCGAGGGCCAAGCCCTATGGGAGTCGCGGCACTCGGCGCAACTACTCCAAGCCAAGCGACGACTCGACCCACTGCGTTTCGAATGTATGTATCAGGGACACCC
>JAGBWT010000055.1 GCA_017629615.1 Alistipes sp.
AATCGTCGTGACGGGCTTCCCTTCCGACTATTATAGCGAGGCTCTGGTTACTCCACAGCGTCAGCCTCAAATCGAGAAGCCGTCGGTAGGTAGCGGTATTATCCCTCCTGCTCCAACACCGATAGTCGAGAAGAAGGCTGTTCCGGTTGTGGCACCTCCGCAACCCAACCTGCCGAGCATTATCGGCAAATCGACCCGCTCCTATGCCGATGTGCATCTGCGCAAGGCCGTCCCTGCCTACAAGACCCGTAGGGTCGATTTCATTACGCAGATGACCGTCAAGGGTAAGCGCGTTGCAGGTAAGGAGGACGTGGCTATTGAGGTTGAGCAGCAGCCTACCGAGGAGCAGAAATCAATCTTTTAGTCGATGGAGCAATTTGTTGTATATAACGGCTTTGAGCCGAGCGTGATTTTCTGGGCGGCGGCGTTGGTTGTGCTGATTCTGGTGTCGGCGATGATGTCGGCATCGGAGGTGGCCTTCTTCTCGCTCTCGCCAGCCGATATGCGTCGCATAAAACATTCGGGGTCGATGGCCTCGGAGAGTGTTCTGCGTCTGCTCTCGAAGCCCGATATGCTGTTGGCTACGATACTTGTGGTCAATAACTTGGTCAATATCGGCATCGTTGTCCTTGCTACCGGCATACTCGATTCGCTCTTTGAGTTCCACCGCTTCGAATTTTTGATTCACGGCGTGCTGGTGACCTTTATGTTGTTGCTCTTTGGCGAGATTCTCCCGAAGGTCTTTACCCAGGGTTCGCCTGCGCGTGTTGCTCTGGCCTTTGCCGGACCGCTGACTCTGATGCGCTGGTTGGCCTATCCGCTCTCGTATGTGCTTGTGCATACGAGTAGCCGTATTGGCGAGATGGCGCAACACAACAACGATATTTCGATTGAGGATTTGGCCGATGCTGTCGATATGACGACCACTTCGTCGAGCGAGGAGCAGAAGATATTGTCGGGTATCGTCAATTTTGCCTCGCGCGAGGTCGAGGAGATTATGCGCCCACGTATGGATATTGTGGCCGTCGAGCAGACGATGACCTTCGGCGAGATTAAGGAGGTGATAATCCGTTCGGGCTATTCGCGTCTGCCTGTCTATAACGAGACTATCGACAACATCAAGGGTACGCTCTTCGTTAAGGACCTTACGGAACACGCACTGCGTCAGGACGATTTTGGTTGGCAGAGCCTTATCCGCGAGCCATATATCGTGCCGATGCATAAGCGCGTCAATGCTCTGCTCGAAGATTTCCAGAGCGATAAAGTCCATATGGCAATCGTCGTCGATGAGTATGGAGCAACGCAGGGCCTGATTACGTTGGAGGATATATTGGAGGAGGTTGTGGGCGAAATTTCGGACGAGAGCGATGTCGAGGAGTCGTTCTACCACCGCCTTAACGACAACACCTACATCTTCGACGGCAAGACCCATATCGTCGATATGTTGCGCGTGTTGCAACTCGACGACGAACTGTTTGAAGATGTGCAGGGTCGTGCCGAGACTGTTGCGGGTCTGCTGCTCGAAATCAATCGCAACTTCCTCAAAAAGGGCGATGAGTTGCGCTCGCATAACGTGCGTTTTGTCGTGACGGCACTCGAAGGCCATCGTATCGACAAGATAAAAGTGATAGTATCGAACAATGAGTAGCCGTCTCTTTGTCTCGGAGTTGCTCTCCGACGAGGCTCTTGCACAGGAGGTGCTTCCGACCGATGTGGAGGCGAGCCGAGCCTTTGCTTCGCCTCGTCGCCGTCGCGAATTTCTCTCGTGGCGAGCGTTGGTCTATCGCCACTTGGGGCGCGATGTCCGATTGGGCTACGACGCCGCGGGAGGCCCGATAATCGAGGACTCGGAACTTTGCCTGGGTGTTTCGCACTCGACCGACCGTGTGGCTGTGATTATCGCCGACCGCCCTTGTGCCGTCGATGTCGAGCCTGTTGGTCGCAATTTTGGGAGGGTGGTTGCCAAATTCCTGACCGACGAAGAGTGCGCACGATTTACCTCGCAGCAGGAGTTGGCTGCGGCGTGGTGCGCCAAAGAGACGCTCTATAAATATGCACGTCGTCAGCTCTCGTTTCGCGACGATATTATCGTCGAGAGCATCGACCTCGATGCCGGTCGCATCGTTGGCCGTGTCGGGGGAGGGGAGGCAAAAGAGTTGAACGTTGCTATCGAAGGAGATTATATAACGGTATATGTCGATTGAAAATCGCAAAATGACCAACAATGAGTAAACATTCATCAACCCTGTCGCTTGGTACCGACAATATTGGTCGGTTGCTCTTTCGCTATGCCGCACCGTCGATAATCGGTATGGCCTCGTCGTCGCTCTACCACATCATCGACAGCGCGTTTGTTGGTCACGGCGTAGGTGGAGCCGCCATAGCAGGTATGGCAATCACGATGCCGATAATGAATATCGGAGCAGCCTTTGGTGCTATGGTTGGTGTCGGTGCTGCGGCCCGTATGTCGATACGACTTGGCGAGGGTAATATCAAGGCGGCCGAAAAGACGTTGGGCAATGCCGTGTTGCTCAATCTGGTGCTTGGAGCGGTCATTATGACCGTGATGCTCTCGCTGCTCGACCCGATACTCTACCTGTTTAGCGGTGGTCGTGCTTCGGAGCAGACTATTGAGTATGCTCGCCAATTTATGCAGATTATCCTTATCGGCAACATCTTCCAGCATATGTACCTGGGTCTGAACGAGCAGATTCGTGCCTCGGGCTATCCCCAGAAGTCGATGCGTATAATATTGCTGGCTGTGGGTCTGAACCTGTTGCTCAATCCACTCTTTATATTTGGTTTCGGGTGGGGCATCAGAGGCTCGGCTGCGGCTACGGTTATATCCCAATTTATCGCCTTCACGATAACTTGCTCCCACTTCTGCTCGAAGAGTAGTTTCATTCGCTTCCGTCGCGAGGCCTTCCGATTTGATTGGAAAATCACGAAGGCGATACTCTCGATAGGCTTCGCGCCATTTATGGTCAATATCTGCGCCTCGATGGTGGCGGCATTTATCAATAGTGCGCTGTTGCGCTATGGCGGTACGGGTCGCTACGATATTATTGCAGCCGAGGCTGGTGCAGGCGATGTCTATGTTGGGGCCTATGGTATCGTAAATCGTGTGGTGCTGCTGGTGATTATGGTTATTCAGGGCCTTAATCAGGGTATGCAGCCGATTGTGGGCTACAACTTCGGCGCCAAGCGTTACGACCGCGTGCGTAAGGCTCTGCGCCTGACTATCGGCTGTGGTATGGCTATCGCCTCGATAGGCTTTCTGCTCGGAGAGTTTGCGCCCGAGTATATCGCCCGCGCCTTTGTCGATGGCTCGAAGGGTAGCGATGAGCAGGCGATGATTGCGGCCGCTTCGCAGGGCTTGCGGTTGATTATTATGCTCTTCCCGCTGGTGGGCTTCCAGATTGTTACGGCAGCCTTCTTCCAATATATCGGTCGTGCGAAGTTGGCGATAATGCTCTCGATGACGCGCCAACTTTTGTTCCTCCTGCCACTGCTCTGGACCTTGCCACGCGCATTGGGTGCGTGCGGTGTGTGGTGCTCGATGCCGATAGCCGACTGCGCTTCGATAATGCTTGCAGCCATATTGCTGTGGCGTGAGTTGCGTCGCTTTGGTCGCGAGTAATGGTCGGTCGCGTAGCCTTTGGCTCGGATTTTGCCACGCTTGGCCTTTGTGGGTCTTGGTCGGGTAAAATATAATGCAGCGCTGTTGGTGGCCAACATATTGTTTGGCGCCAACTTCTCGTTCTACGTCTCGCTGACCCAGCATTTTTTGTCGTTTAAGCAGATTTTTATGTTGCAGACCCTCACGGCTGCAATGTTCTTTATCCCGTTTGCAATCTTCTCGTCACGCTCCTATCGTATTACGGTCGAGGATTTTGGGTCGATATTTATCGTTGCACTGCTGGTTATCTATGGCTGGTTGTACCTCTCGCTTTGGGGTGCATCATCTACCAATCCGGTCGATGCTGCAACAATCGCTACACTTGGCCCTGTCTTTACGCTCTTCACGGCTCGCGTCGTGGGCTCGCAGCCGATGGGCTGGGCGCGAACTGCGGGTGCGGTGGTGGCTCTTATCGGGGCTACGATACTCCTTGCCGACCAGGGCCACGACCTTGTTAGCACCTCCAACGAGGGCTTTGGCAACGCGTTGGTACTCTGCTCGGTGGTAGCCATAGCGGTCAATACTGTGCTAATCAAACCCCAACTCGAACGCTATGGCGAGCCGACGGTGATGGGGTGGTACTACATCATCGGCTTTGCGATGGTTGCACCATTCTTTTGGAGCGAGATTGCGGGGCTTAATCTGTTGCTACTGCCTCTGGGCGCACTGCTCGAACTGCTCTATATACTGCTGCTCGGCACGGTGCTACCGATGTGGCTGCTATATATCGGTGCGGCCAACCTCTCGTCGGTGCATACGGCGGTCTATCGCTATGTGCAACCCGTTGTGGCGGTCGTAATATCGCTCGTGCGGGGGCAAAATAATATAGACCGCGCCAACGTCGTCGGTGCGGCCTTTATATTTATAGGTATTATCTTCGTTGTCTTTGGCCGTTCGGCCCGCAAAGAGTCGGCTACTCGCGAATGATAGTCACCTCGCCTCCCTCGCCAAAGGCCATAATGGCACTCGGTTTGGCTGTCGGGCGACCCTGGAAGCGCGGATTAACAACAAAATCGACACCCTCGACAATCTCCTTCACCACCTCGGCAAGATTTTTCGGCGTAGCCTCGCCCGAGATGTTGGCCGATGTCGAGACTATCGGGCGACCAAACTTGCGCAACAACTGACGGCAAAATTCGTGGTCGGGAACGCGCACGCCAAGCGTCTTCTCCTCGGGGATAAGGTTGGCGGCAACACCCGTCGCACCGGGCAGGATAAGCGTCAGCGGCTTGGTCGCCATCTCCATAACCTCGAAGGCGATACCCGGAGCCTTATCGACGTAGCGTACAACCATATCGGCATTGGCACACAGCACGAGCATCGACCGCTTGTCGGTGCTGCGTTTGAGTGCATAGACTTTAGCCACAGCCTCCTCGTTCGTGGCATCGCAACCAATACCCCATACCGTGTCGGTCGGGTAGAGCAATAACCCTCCGCGACGAAGCACCTCCAAAGCAAGTTCAATCTCTCGTTCCATAACTTATCGACTCATTTTCAAAACATAATCTTATACAAAGGTAGCGATTTTCGTCGATTGTTGTGGTTTTTCGATGATAATTTTATAATTTTGTGGGTCGAATTGCAAAATATTAAAACATATATAACTATGGGAAGAGCATTTGAGTATAGAAAAGCGCGTAAGATGAAGCGCTGGGGTCATATGGCTCGCGTATTCACCAAAATCGGTAAGGAGATTGAAATCGCTGTTAAAGCCGGCGGTGCAGACCCTTCGGCCAACACCCGTCTGCGTATCTTGATGCAGAACGCCAAGGCCGAGAATATGCCGAAGGAGAATGTCGAGCGTGCAATTAAGCGTGCAACCGATAAGGACGCAGCCGACTACAAGGAGGTAATCTACGAAGGATACGGCCCTAATGGCGTTGCATTCCTCGTTGAGACCGCAACCGACAACACCAACCGTACGGTAGCCAACGTGCGTATGTACTTCAACAAGTGTGGCGGTACGCTCGGCACATCGGGCAGCGTGGGCTTTATGTTCGAGCATAAGTGCGTGTTCAAGTTCAAGGCCGAGGGTGCTGACCCCGAGGAGTTGGAGTTGGAGATGATTGACTTGGGCGTAGATGAGTTCTATGTCGAGGAGGACGGTATCAGCGTCTATGCTCCATACGAGTCATTCGGTGCTATCCAGAAGTGGCTTGACGACCAGGGTTACGAGATTGTATCGGGAGAGTCTGTTCGTATCCCAACCGACACCAAAGAGTTGGACGCCGAGGGTCGCGAGGCTGTCGAGAAACTCGTCGAGAAGTTGGAGGAGGACGATGATGTGGTGAATGTATATCACACGATGTCCGAGGAGTAAAATTGTATTTTATGCGGCATTTGCCGCGTTACGCTCAATCCCCAAGACAGTCACATACGCCGAGTATGCTCCTGCCTTGGGGATTTTCGCAAGCCTTGCAAATGCTCGCCTAAAATGCAATTTTCAAAGGAAAAAGGTTTGAGAGAATTTCTCAAACCTTTTTCCTTTTTTGTTAGGGGCGTTAGGGTCGTTATAGGCGTTAGGGTTGTTAGAGGCGTTAGGGTCGTTAGAGGCGTTAGGGGTTATAGCCTACCCATTC
>JAGBWT010000056.1 GCA_017629615.1 Alistipes sp.
AGGCTGTAACCCCTAACGCCTCTAACGACCCAATCCACCCAGCACTACCCAGCCTACCCAGCAAAACCCAGCACTACCCAGCCTACCCGCCCCTAACGACCCTAACACCCCTAACACTCTTCCACCATATTTATCGTTTTTCAATATTACCAATATTTTTCTTTATCGTTTTTCGATATACACACCAAATTATTTTTCACTTTTTCGCGCCTACTCGCACTAAACTTGCAACAAAAGTCGTATATTTGCACCCAGCAAAACACTTTATACCAATCAAACAGATTAACGGATTATGTCACTGCTACGATTTAAGATGCTCGAAACAGCTCTTTCGCAAAAGGCCGTAAAGGTCGAGGCGCCAAGCAACAACCCCTCCGATTATTTCGGACTGCGCGTGTTCGGCCGCCGACAGATGCGCAAGTATCTCAACAAGCAGACCTACGAGGCTCTGATTGACACCATCGAGAACAGCACACCACTTCGCCCGGAGGTAGCCGATGCTATTGCCGCAGGTATGCGTCAGTGGGCTTTGGAGAATGGTGCCGACCACTATTGCCACTGGTTTCAGCCTCTCACGGGAGGTACAGCCGAGAAGCACGACTCGTTTGCCGAGCCTGACCGTCAGGGCGGCGTATTGGAGGAGTTCTCGGGCAAGGTTCTCATTCAGCAGGAGCCCGATGCTTCGTCGTTCCCAAGTGGCGGAATCCGCAACACCTTCGAGGCTCGTGGTTATTCGGCCTGGGACCCGACATCGGCAGCCTTTATCGTCGATACGACACTCTGTATCCCAACCCTCTTCATTTCGTACACGGGCGAGGCTTTGGACTACAAGACCCCGCTGTTGCGCTCTATTTCGGCTGTCAGCCGTGCCGCAACCGAGGTTTGTCGCTACTTCGACCGCAACGTATCGCACGTCATATCGTATCTTGGTTGGGAGCAGGAGTATTTCCTTATCGACGAGTCGCTTTGGGCAGCTCGTCCCGACCTTGTGCAGACGGGTCGCACGATGATGGGCCACGAAGCATCGAAAAACCAGCAGCTCGACGACCACTATTTTGGCGCTATACCATCGCGCGTACTCGCCTTTATGAAGGATTTGGAGTACGAGTGTCTGATGCTCGGCATTCCACTCAAAACGCGTCACAACGAGGTTGCTCCAAACCAATTCGAGCTTGCTCCGATATACGAGGAGGCCAACCTTGCCAACGACCATAACCAGCTGTTGATGACCATTATGAACAAAGTTGCCGAGCGTCATCACTTCCGCGTACTGCTCCACGAAAAGCCATTCAAAGGCATCAACGGTTCGGGCAAGCACAACAACTGGTCACTCGGCACCGACACGGGTGTAAATCTGCTCAGTCCGGGCAAGACCGCTTTCGAAAATCTGCAATTCATCACATTCCTTGTCAATGTAATTGCAGCCGTATACAAGCACAATGGTCTGCTCAAAGCCGCTGTTATGAGTGCAACAAACGAGCAACGACTTGGCGCAGGCGAGGCTCCACCGTCGATTATCTCGACATTCCTCGGCTCGCAAATCTCGTCGGTACTCGACAAAATCGAGAATTCGAACAGCGACGAGGCTATCCGCTTCGACACCAAGAACGTATTTCGTATGAGTGGTCTGTCGCAGATACCAAGCCTTCTGCTCGACAACACCGACCGCAACCGCACCTCACCATTTGCCTTCACGGGTAACCGTTTCGAGTTCCGTGCAGTAGGTGCGTCGGATAACTGCGCCGAGGCAATTATCGTCATCAATACAGCCGTTGCACAGCAGCTCGCAGAGTTCAAGCGCACGGTCGATGCCAAAATCGAGAAGGGCGAGAAGAAGGAGAAGGCCATCTACGAGAGCGTACGCGAACTTATCCACCACTGCAAGGCCATTCGTTTCGATGGCAACGGCTACTCCGAAGAGTGGCACGCCGAGGCACTACGCCGAGGTTTGGACTGTGAGACCTCGACCCCTATACTCTTCGACCGCTTCCTCGACAGCGCATCAATCGAGTTGTTTGGCGATACGGGCGTTTACAACAAAATCGAGTTGGAGGCCCGCACCGAGATTAAGTGGGAGACCTATGTCAAGAAGGTACAAATCGAGGCCCGCGTATTGGGCGACCTCGCGATGAACCACATCGTACCTATTGCTTCGAAGTACGAAGGCATACTCGCCGACAAGGCTTGGAAATTGCAACAGCTCGGTATCACACCTACGGGCGACATCGACCTTATCAGCGACATTCAGAACCGCACGGCAAAGATTCAGAGCCTCGTACACGAGATGATTGAGTGCCGCAAACGCGCCAACCGCATCGAGTGTATGCGCGAGAAGGCTATCGCCTACCACGACACCGTTGCTGTCTTCTTCGACACAATCCGCGACGAAATCGACCACTTGGAGGAGATTGTCGATGACCAGCTTTGGACTCTGCCGAAGTATCGCGAGATGCTATTTATCAAATAGCGCAACAACCCATAATAAAAATGCCCCAAAATTTTGGGGCATTTTTTATGCAAGTATTTCGGACACAACCCTCTGCATCTTTTCTGCAATCTCGGCATTACAAAGATTGCCGATACTACCCTCGTGGGTGTGATGCACCTCGCGCGTAGGGCTGTACTCGCCTCGCTGTACCGCCATTCCAACCTGACGATAGGCCTCGCGGAACGGAACACCGGAGAGCGCCAAGCGATTGACATCTTCGACCGTAAAGAGGTAGTCGTACTTCGACTCGGAGAGAATATCGCGACGAATACGGATATGTTGCAGCATATAGTCACACATATCGAGCAACTCACAAATATCGCTCGTGGCAGGGAAGATAATATCCTTCAAGAGTTGCAGGTCGCGGTGATAGCCGAGTGGAAGATTGGCCGTAAGCAACGAAATTTCGTTAGGCACCGCCTGCAAGCGATTGCAACGGCCTCGCATAATCTCAAAGACATCGGGATTCTTCTTATGCGGCATAATCGACGAGCCCGTCGTAAGCGAGTCGGGGAATGACACAAAACCGAAGTTCTGGCACATAAACAGACACACGTCCATCGCAAATCGACCCAACGTCGAGGCTGTCGAGGCTATCGCATAGGCAGCCGCACGCTCGGTCTTACCTCGGCTCATCTGGGCTGCGACCACGTTATAGTGCATCGTCTCGAAGCCAAGCAAGCGGGTAGTCATCGCTCTGTCGAGCGGGAACGAAGAACCATAACCCGCAGCCGAGCCAAGCGGATTTTGGTTGGCTATTTTGTGAGCCGCCACAACCAGAGCCATATCATCGACCAAAGCCTCGGCATAGGCCCCAAACCACAAGCCAAACGACGACGGCATAGCGATTTGGAGATGGGTATAGCCCGGCATCAGCACATCGGCATACTCCTCACTCAAAGCCTGCAATCGCTCAAAGAGTGCAAGCATACGCGAAGCGAGCATCTTCATTCTATCTCGCATAAAGAGCTTCAAATCGACCAACACCTGGTCGTTACGCGAACGGTCCGAGTGAATCTTCTTGCCAACATCACCCAGACGGCGAGTAAGCAGCGTCTCGACTTGCGAATGTACATCCTCGACACCCTCCTCGATTTCGAACTCGCCACGCTCAACCATTGTCGCAATATCGGAGAGCGCCGCAAGCAACTGCTCCAACTCCTCGGCCGTGAGCAGTCCGATACTCTCCAACATACGGATATGGGCCATCGACCCCTCGACATCGTAGCGAGCCAGCGCAAGGTCGAGTTCGCGGTCTGCACCAACCGTAAATTGCTCTATCGCCTGGTCGGCATCGAAACCTTTATTCCACAACTTTGTCATAATTCTATCTTCTATTTAACAGTACGGCAAGATTGGCGAGCAACCTTCCGTAGATTTCAACTCCTTCGGCTATCTCGGCCACCTCAACATATTCGTCGGCCGTATGCGAGCGAGCCGAGTCGCCCACACCTATCTTCAATGCCGCAATACCCGACATCAACGCACGGTCGGAGGTTGTCGGCGAAACAAAACATTCGCAACCACACATCGTCGCAGCCTCGACCAACAGATGCTCCGGAGCGATAGCCGAAGCACGAATACGGGTTGAACGTGGCGTCAGTTGCGAGCCGACCGAGGCTTGCAGAGCAGCCACAACCTCCTCGTTGGTATAGGCGTCGGTCGTACGCACATCGACCACAAACCGACACTCGGCAGGCACGATATTGTGTTGCGAACCCGCTTCGATTTGGGTTACCGATATTTTTATCGGCCCAAGCACCTGCGACACCCGTTCAAAGCGATAGTCGCGCAGAACAGCGATGTCGGCCAAAGCCTTATAGATAGCATTATCGCCCTCCTCGCGGGCAGCGTGACCACTTCGACCACGAGCAACGCCGTCGAGTACCACAAGACCGCGCTCTCCGATAGCAGAACGCATCTGCGTAGGCTCTCCCACCAGCGCCATATCGACCTTAATGCCTTCGTCGGCAAGATGGGCCAACATAGCCCTCATACCTCGCTCGCCCATAGTCTCCTCCTCGGCCGTCAAAGCCAACAGCAGATTATATGGCATAGCCGTCGTATCGTAGTGGTTACAGAAGAGTGCTACAAGGGCTACAACCGACGCTCCCGCATCGTTCGACCCCAAACCATAGACTCGACCGCCCTCGACCGCCCCATCGTAAGGGTCGCGACTATATCCAACCGCAGGGCGCACCGTATCGATATGCGAATTGAGCATCAGCGTCGGCTTTGCCGAGTCGAAGCCCTGCGACAAGGCCCACACATTGTTATAGTGTCGGCGCACGGCAACACCTCGCCCACCAAGTTCGGCAACAAGAATATCGGCCACAGCCTTCTCATCGCCCGAGGTCGATGGCCTCGCAACAATATTCGACAGAAGCGCAACCGCCTCCTCAACCGACACCCTCTGCATATCCTACAATGTTATTTTAGTACCCGAACCACACTCCAACAGTCGCTCGGAATGTTTAATCACAACAGAGCGAACACCGCTCTCACAAGCCTTCAACGCATTCTCAACCTTTGGAATCATACCCTGCGACACAACTCCACTCACACACAACGGCTCAAAATCAGCCTTCGAGATATGCGAAATAACCGACCCCTCGTCCGCAACATCGGCCAACACACCCTGCTTTTCGAAGCATATAACCAAATCGGTTGGCGCAAGGCTCGATGCGGCAACAGCAACGGCCGAGGCTACGCTGTCGGCATTGCTATTGAGTAGCGCACCCTCTCCATCGTGGGTAATAGCGCAAAAGACAGGCGTAACACCTGCGTCGAGCATAACTCCGAGCATCGACACATTTATCTTCGTCGCATCAATATCGCCAACAAAACCATAATCGACAGGCACGGGCGAACGACGCACCGCAGGAATCATATTGGCATCGGCACCCGAAAGGCCCAAAGCATTACACCCGGCCGCTTGCAGAGCCGCCACGATGCGCTTATTCACACCACCTGCATAGACCATCGTAACAATCTCGATTGTCGCGGCATCGGTCACACGGCGACCACCAATCATCGTCGTCGGCACTTCGAGTCGCTCAGCAAGGCGCGTTGCAAGTTTGCCACCACCGTGTATCAATATCTTTGGCGACGGCAAGGCTGCAAAATCGGCCACGAAACGCTGCAAAGCAGCCTCGTTGTCGATAACGTTGCCACCTATCTTAACTACCGTGATATTGCGCTCCATTATTTGAGACCCTCCAAAATTCGTTTCAACACCACCTGCGCCGAAATCTCACGATTGGCCGCCTCCGGAATAACCAGACTGCGTGGCGACTCGATAACATCGTCCGTCACAATCATATTGCGACGCACGGGCAAGCAGTGCATAAAATAGGCGTTGTTGGTCAGTGCCATCTTCTCGGCATCGACCGTCCAATCGCGGTCGGTAGAGAGCACCTCGCCATAGTGGTCATCGGCAAATGCCGACCAATTCTTGGCATAGATAAAATCGGCACCTTCGAAGGCCTTGCGCTGGTCGTATTCAATCTGCTCGGGGCGCACATAACGCTCGTCGAGTTCGTAGCCGTGCGGGTGAGTTACAACCAACTCATAGTCGGCAGCATTGGCCCACTCGGCAAACGAATTGGGAACAGCCTGCGGCAACGCCTTTGGGTGTGGAGCCCATGTCATAACAACCTTTGGACGCGCCTTTGTCTTATGCTCTTCGATGGTTATCACATCGGCAAAACTCTGCAACGGGTGACCCGTAGCGGCCTCCATCGAGAATACGGGACGGCCCGAATAGCGGATAAATTGCTCGATAACACGCTCCTCGTAGTCCTCGGCCTTATCTTTCAGGCCTGCAAACGAGCGCACACCGATAACATCGCAATAGGAGCCCATAACAGGTATAGCCTCCAACAGATGCTCGGCCTTATCGCCGTCCATAACCACTCCTCGCTCGGTTTCGAGACGCCACGCACCCTGATTGACATCGAGCACCATTACGTTCATACCGAGATTCATCGCCGCCTTCTGGGTCGAGAGGCGTGTGCGAAGGCTCGAATTAAAGAATACAAGCATAGCCGTCTTATTGCGGCCCAACTCGGTATATGCAAAGCGGTTGCGCTTAACCTCCAAAGCCTCGGCCACAGCGGCCTTCAAGTCGCCAATATCGCCAACACCCGTAAATTTTTTCATACTCTACAACAGTTGTTTGAATCGTTCTAAAAATAGGTCTATCTCTTTGCGCGTAATAGTCAAAGCCGGCAACAGACGCACGGTAGTCGCACCTGCGCCACCCGTAAAGATATGTTGCTCAAAGAGCAGTCGCTTACGCAACTCCGCAGCCGACCCCTCAATCTCGACACCGACCATCAGACCTCGACCACGCACCTGCTTGATTTGCGGAATCTTTTGCAACTCGGCAATCAGATACTCGCCAACCTCGCGGGCATTCTCGACCAGCCCCTCCTGCTCAAAGACCTCCAATACTGCTATCGCCGCAGCACAAGCGAGGTGGTTACCACCAAACGTAGTTCCAAGCATACCGCGCTTGGCCTCATATTTTGGCGAAATCAGCACCGCACCCATCGGGAAGCCATTGGCAATACCCTTTGCGCAGGTGATAATATCGGGACGTATATCGGCGTATTGATGGGCAAAGAATCGACCCGTACGGCCATAGCCCGACTGTATCTCGTCGAGAATAAGCGACACATCGTATCGGAGTGTTACCTCGCGCAACTGACGCAAAAATTCGTCGCTCGGCAGGTGGATACCCGCAACACCCTGAATACCCTCGATAAGCACAGCACAGAACTCGCCCGTTGCAAGGGCCGCCTCAACCGCCTCAATATCGTTGAGCGGAGCAAAGACCACATTCTCGGTGCGGTTAAATGGCGACTGAATCGCCGGGTTATCGGTAGCCGCCACAGCGCCCGATGTACGACCGTGAAAGGCCTTCGCAAAACAGAGAACCTTGCTGCGACCGCTATGGAACGATGCGAGTTTGAGAGCATTCTCGTTGGCCTCGGCTCCCGAATTACAGAGAAAGAGCGAATAGTCGTCGTAGCCACTCGCACGACCCAGCAGTTCGGCAAATCGCGCCTGCAACGAATTCTGCACCGAGTTGGAGTAGAAGCCCAACTGCGACACCTGCTCGGCAATGCGCTCAACATAGTGTGGGTGAGCGTGACCTATCGAAATCACAGCGTGACCACCATATAGGTCGAGCCACGCCTCGCCATCGGCCGTATAGACATAGTTGCCCCGACCTTTGACAGGCTCTATATCGTAGAGCGAATATACATCAAACAATTTCATTAGAAAGCACTTGGTTTAAGTCGAAGGCCCTCGCGTTCGTCGAAGCCACACATCAAATTCATATTCTGAACAGCCTGACCCGAAGCACCTTTTAGCAAGTTATCTATAACCGACACAATGTGGAGTTTGTCGCCGTGTTTAGCAACCGAGAGCAGAGCCTTGTTGGTATTGACCACCTGCTTCAAATCGACATCGCCTTCGGCCACAAACGTAAAGGCCGCATCGCCATAGTATTGGGCATAGAGCGCACGAGCCTCCTCGGCCGTAAGGTCGCAATCGGTATAGACCGAAGCCAAAATACCGCGAGCAAAGTCACCTCGCATCGGCACAAAATTCAAGTCCCACTCAAACGACGGTTGCAACTTACGCACATTGCGGCCAATCTCGATAAGGTGTTGGTGCGAAAAGGCCTTATAGACCGACATATTGTCGCTGCGCCAACTAAAATGGGTTGTTGCCGACGGCTTTACGCCTGCACCTGTCGAGCCTGTGATGGCCGTAATATGCACCTCGTCCTCCAACACCCCTGCCGCAGCCAATGGCAACAACGCAAGTTGGATTGCCGTTGCAAAGCAGCCCGGATTGGCGACCTTCGTAGCGCACTTTATCGCTTCGCGCTGCATCTCGGGCAAGCCATAGCAGTAGCCCTCCGACTCGTCGCGAAAGTCTTGTGCAAGGTCGATAACCTTCAAACCCGACGGCATAGGGTTCGCGGCCCAAAATTCGCGGCTATGGCCGTGAGCCGAGCAGAGAAACAGCACATCAATAGCCGAGAGGTCGTAGTCGGCCGCAAAGCACATATCGCACTCGCCAACCAAGCCTCCGTGTACGTCGCTCAATCGATTACCCGCATTGCTCGACGAATGGACAAAGGCGAGCGACACCTGCGGGTGGTTGAGCAGCAGGCGAATCAACTCGCCAGCCGTATAACCTGCACCGCCTATAATTCCGACCCGTATCATTCCTCTTTGCCGTTACGTTTCTGAACGTTGTGGTATATCTTCATCTGGTTGCCGAGAATCTTGGTAAAGCCCTTGACGTCGTCAGCCGACCAAGCCTTATTAACCTCGCCATATTCGCCAAAGTCGGTCTTCATCAAATCGAATGGCGACGACACACCGACAAGCGTATATCCGTATGGACGCAGGGTGATTTCAACCTCGCCATCGACGTTACGCTGCGTATTTTCGAGGAAGACCTCCATATCTCGCATAACAGGTTCGAGATATTGCGACTCGTGGAGGAACATACCGTACCACGTTCCAATCTGCTCCTTCCAATAGAGTTGCCACTTTGTCAGCGTATGCTTTTCGAGCATCTTATGGGCAGCGATAATAAGCATTGGGGCGGCAGCCTCGAAACCTACACGACCCTTGATACCGATAATCGTATCGCCAATATGCATATCGCGGCCAATGCCATATTTCGATGCAATAGCCTCGACCGCACGAATAGCCTCGACCTTGTCGGCAAACTCGACCCCATCGACGCTCGCAATCTCGCCCGCCTTGAAGCCAATCTTCAACTGGCGCTCTCCCGAGGCCTCAACCTGGCTCGGATAGGCACTCTCGGGCAGAGTCTGCTCCGAGCGAAGAGTCTCCTTACCACCGATGCTCGTACCCCACAAACCCTTGTTAATCGAGTACTCCATCTTGACAAAATCGGCCTCGTAGCCGTGCTTTTTCAGATAGTCAATCTCGTACTCACGGGTGAGGGTCATATCGCGTGTCGGAGTGATAATCTCAATCTCGGGGGCCAAAATCTGGAACGTCAAATCGAATCGCACCTGGTCGTTACCTGCACCCGTCGAGCCGTGAGCAACATAGTGCGCACCGACACTCTTCGCATACTCGATGATGGCTATGGCCTGAAACGTACGCTCCGACGAAACCGAAATTGGATAGGTACCATTACGGAGAATATTGCCATAAACCATATACTTGATGCTGCGCTCATAATACTGCTGCGTAATATCGAGCGTTGCGTGCTGCTTTGCACCAAGTCGATAGGCACGCTCCTCAATCGAAGCAAGTTCGACCTCGTCAAAACCGCCCGTATTGGCGATTGCCGTATAGACCTCGTAACCCAACTCCTCGGTCAGATATTTTACGCAAAAGGAGGTGTCCAAACCTCCGCTAAATGCCAAAACAACTCTTTTCTTGTCCATTTTATCTTAATTTTACGTTATTATTTCAAGTGAAAAACCTTGCGAAACCAATTCTTTACGGCCATAATATATGGCGAGAGCGGCGACGACTCGACAAGTGGCGTATGCGGGTCGTAGAGCATACCCGTACAGAGGCACATTCGGTGGTTGTTACGCACCAATATATCGTAGTTGCAACAACCCTGACAACCCTGCCAAAACTCCTTATCGTCGGTCAATTCGGAGAACGTCACAGGCTTGTATCCGAGGCGCGAATTGAGCTTCATCACCGGAAGCGAGGTCGTTATACTAAAAATCTTCGCATAAGGAAATTTCTTTCGCGCAAGTTCGAAGGTCTTGGCCTTGATTTGGGCCGCAAGGCCCGAATGGCGATACTCGGGGTCGACAATCAGACCCGACGTTGCAACAAAGTCACCGTGACCCCAGCACTCGATATAACTAAAACCAACCAAACGCTCACCATCGAGCGCAACCACAGCCTTTCCGCCCGTAATCTTGGACGATATATACTCGGGCGAACGCTTCGCAATACCCGTACCGCGCTGCAATGCCGACTCGTAGATGAATTGGCAAATCTGCTCGGCATAGACAACATGTTCGTCCTGCGCAAAGGCTACAACTCTTGAATTCTTATTCATTTTATATGCAATTCTTATTCCCTTATTTACACCACTTATCCCCTTTCGCCCGCACTATATGCGGAGCAAAACGGGATAAATGCGTTGCAAAGATAAACTACTTTATCGACTTTGAAAGGATTTTTCTACATTTTCTTTCAAAAAAGTGAAAGAAAATACATTTTTAACCCATTTCAACACTAAAACAAATTATCGGCAGCGACTATCGCCAACCTAAATTAGAGTTGCGACGACAACTCTTCGGCTCTTTGAAGAGCCTTGTGGATATGGTTCAGCACATTCTCCTTGCCAACCATCGCCACAATACCGGCACGCTTCAACGACTTATAGACCTGTTCATTGACACCCGAAAGGATAATCTTGCGACCCTCGGAGAGTGCCGACGAGACAAATACTTCGAGGTTATGAATACCTGTCGCATCGATAAACGACACCTTACGCATACGGATAATACGAATCGGCTTATTCGAGCGCATACGGGCCATCTCCTCGAATTTGTTGGCCACACCGAAGAAGAACGGGCCATCAATTTCGTAGACCTCGGTCGTATCCGGAATCGCCAATCGCTCATCATCAGCCTCGCCGTCGTGATGCACCTCCAACTCGTTCTGCACGACCGAGATGTGGGCGCTCTCCATAATTCGGCGCATAAAGAGGATTACCGCCATAACCAAGCCAACCTCGATAGCAATCGTAAGGTCGAAGATAACGGTCAGCAGCATAGTTGTAAAGAGTACAAATATATCGGAGCGCGACTGACGGCACATCGAACGGATAGTGCGCCAACCGCTCATATTATACGACACCATAATCAGCACACCCGCCAAGCACGGCATCGGAATCGCACCCACCAGGTCGCCAAGCAACAACAACACCGCAAGCAAGACAATCGTATGTACCACACCTGCAATCGGCGTGCGACCGCCATTGTTGATATTGGCCATCGTGCGGGCAATAGCACCTGTTGCAGGGATACCGCCAAAGAATGGCACTACGATATTGGCAAGACCCTGACCGATAAGTTCGGTATTGGAGTTGTGGCGCGAACCGATAACACCATCGGCAACCATAGCCGACAGCAACGACTCGATAGCGCCGAGCATTGCGATAGTAAAGGCCACAGGGAGCAGCGACTGCACGGTCGAGAAGAATGTTGCACCCTCTTTCAGAGCCGGAACGCTCAACGACGGAAGACCCGAAGGCAACTCATAGAGCTTACCGATGGTAAAGACCGAATCGACATCGGCATAACGCTGCAACAGCCAATTAACAAATGTCATAATGACGATAGCGAGCAACGAACCTGGAATCTTCTTCGAGATATATGGTGTAAGGGCGATTATAAGAATTGTCGCGACACCCATCGCAAATGCAATCCAATTGATTTGGCCTATATGCTCGACATAGCACACCCACTTCTCGACAAAGTTGGCCGGCACATTCTCGATACCCATACCAAAGAGGTCGTTCATCTGGGTCGAGAAGATTGTAATTGCAATACCTGCCGTAAATCCGACAATAATCGGATAGGGCATAAACTTGATGATTGTACCAAGTTTGAACACACCCATCAGCACCAACATTATACCCGCCATAACGGTAGCAATAGCCAAACCGCCAACGCCGAACTCCTGAATAATGCCGTAGATAATAACGATAAATGCACCCGTCGGGCCACCAATCTGCACTCGCGAACCGCCGAATACCGAGATGATAAATCCCGCAATAATGGCCGTTACAAGACCCTCGGTCGGACCAACGCCCGATGCAATACCGAATGCGATAGCAAGTGGTATAGCCACAATGCCGACAATAATACCAGCCATCAAATCTTTGGCAAACTTCTCGCGGTTGTAACCTCGCAACGACGAGATGATTTTGGGTTGGAAATCAATCAAATGACGAAAATCCATAGCTTCTTCTCTTTTAGTTTCTTCATTAACCTTTTGCGTAGCAAAGACCTCGACAGGCCCTCGTGCGCGATTGAACGCGCAAAGATATAAAATAAAGTGCAAAACCACTACGATTTTGCACTTTATTACACCGCAACCCTCTATTTCTGCGGATAACGAATATCGAGTTGAAAGAGCGGATTGTCGCTCGGAGTGTGCGATTCTCGGATTGCCTTCCACATATCGGCCACAATATCGGGGTGCTGGTCCGCCACATTGCACTCCTCGCGAGGGTCTTCCGTAATTTTATAGAGTTGCATCTTGGTATTACCGTCGGCAACATCTTCGACCAGACCCTTCCACTGCCCCATTCGCACGCAGAGCCAACCATTACCACCCTTAAATTTAGGAAACTCCCAATAGAGGTATGCGTGGTTATCCTGATACTCGGGGCGACCCATAAGTGTCGGTACGAATGAAGTTCCATCGCACTGCGGAAGTTTGTCGGCTATATTGTTGTATGACACCCCGGCCAACTGCACCAGCGTCGGCATCACATCGGGGAAGTAGCCGACATAGTCGCTTACGGCAGGTTGCAGTCGGTCGCCCCACGCAACAACAAACGGCACACGGATTCCGCCCTCGTGCAACGAACGTTTGGTCCACCCCTTATCGCTACGGAACGGTGCAGCGCAATCGAACCACGAGGTGCTGGTATAGGAGTTGTGCGACGGGCCATTATCACTCGTAACCATTATCACGGTATTGTCGTACAGGCCTCTCTCTTTCAAATACTCAACCAAACAACCTATCTGGTGGTCGAGATACGAAATCATCGCGGCATAGGTAGCCTTCGGCGAGCGAACAGGGAAATAACCCTTGCCCGTATAGACAGGCTCTTCGTCGCCAAACTTTTTGACATAGCGCTCAACCCACTCATCGGGAGCCGAGAGCGCGCTATGCGGAATCGTCGGTGTCCACATCACAAAGAATGGGCTACCTGCTTCGCGCTCGATAAACTCCTCGACCTTATTATATATTGCATCGGGGCTATATACATCACCCTTGAACTTGGCATAACTTGCGCGGTCGTATGGGTCGGCACCCACATCGAGTTTATCGCCCAAATCCATCGGCGGATTGGAGGTGTATTCGCGCACCTTGTTATGGTAGAGGAAAGGCGGATAGTAGCACTGCGCCATACGCTGACACAGATAACCATAGAAGTAGTCGAAGCCCATTTCTAGTGGCGTACTACCCGACGAGATATTACCCAAACCCCACTTACCTATCACAGCCGTACGATACCCCGCATCGCGCATCACAGTACCGAGTGTCACCGTACCCTTTGCAAGTGGCGCCTGCCCCTCCAACTCGGGATTTTCGCGCATTGCGTGGATACTCCACACATTGCCTCGGTCGAGCAACTCGTCATTCGAACGAATCTGGGCGTGACCCGAGTGCAAGCCCGTCATCAACGTACATCGCGATGGAGCCGAGACGGGCGCACCCGCATACATATCGGTAAAACGCACACCTCGCGCCGCCAATGCATCGATATTAGGAGTCTCGATTTTGGTCTGACCATAGCACCCAAAGTCGCCATAACCGGCATCGTCGAGCAGGATAAAGACCACATTAGGCTGCTGTTTCGACTCACTCACATCGCCACCTTCGCGAACCGAGGCCTGCGCCTCTGCTCCATTGGCGGTCATTGCGACACCCAAAATAGCGACTGCGGCAGAAAATGTTTTATTAGACATTGTAACAATAGTTTTATTAAGCCTATATAATATCAAACCTTTACCGCAGATGAAGGGCGTTGCGCCACGGAAAGCGGTAGAAAAAAATTTACGCCTCTGTGTAACTTTGTATATAAAACCTGTTTTTATTTATGACAAAAATAGCGATTTTTGAGAAAAATTTGCACTGTTAGCACATTTTTTATATCTTTGCGCTCGCAAATGTGAAAACATTTCGGACCCATAGCTCAGTTGGTCAGAGCAGCGGACTCATAATCCGAAGGTCGTGGGATCATGCCCCTCTGGGTCCACAATTTATCATCAAGCGGTCGCAAGTTTTGCGACCGTTTTTTTGTCGAAAACCCAAAACAAAGACGGAGGCAGATAACTCTCTACATCCGTCCTATTATTTTCGGCTACGCTTATGCGCCAATATGGCTCTCAACAACTGCACTGATACGCTCAAAGACCTCCTCAACCGTACCCAGACTTGGCACCGAAGCATATTTACCTTGTGCGCGGTAATGGTCGGCAACCACAGCCGTTTGGCGATTATAAATCTCTATACGATTGCGGATAACCTCCTCCGAAGCGTCGTCGGCACGACCCGAATCCTTGCCTCGCAACAAGATTCGCTTAACCAACTCCTCCTCCGGCACCTCCATATATATCATAAGGTCTACCTTCTCGCCCATCGCTTCAAGCACGCGGTCAAACGATTCGGCCTGGGCCGTAGTACGAGGAAAACCGTCGAAAACTGTACCTTTTATATCGCGATTATCGAGCAGGTATTGCTCTATCATTCCCACCACAACCGCATCGGGAGCCAACTCGCCACGACTTATGCAAGCCTGCATCTGAACGCCGAGTGGCGTTTGGGCTGCAATCTCTCCACGAATAATCTCACCAGTCGAGATATGCGACAAACCAAAACGCTCTTCGAGCAGTTTCGACTGCGTTCCTTTACCACAACCGGGAGCGCCAAAAAGGACTATATTTATCATAACTTTTAGTGTTATCTTTATGACCTAACGGCACAAAGTTAAGCGATTTTTCGAGAAAACATCACAATAATTAAATTTTTTTAATAAAATTTTTTCACAATCCGCCAACCCCACTACCGCAAGATGTGCAACCAAGAATTGTAAAGACAACTCTTTTTTTGTACCTTTGCCAAATCAAACACAAAATTATGGCAGAACAAATCAAAGGACGCACCGAAATCTCGACTCTTGGCGAGTTCGGACTCATCGACACCCTCACTCAACCGTTCAAAGCTTCGCGTCGCTCAACCATCAAAGGCGTTGGCGATGATGCAGCCGTAATAGAGGCTTCGCGCGACACGGCAATCGTCGTTTCGACCGACTCGATGAACGAAGGTATTGATTTCGACCTCACCTACTTCCCGCCCAAGCACTTGGGTTACAAGGTCGTAACAAAAGGTATCAGCGACATCGTTGCGATGAATGCGACACCCGAGCAGATAACCCTTTCGCTCGGCATATCGTCCAAGATTTCGGTCGAATTTCTCCGCGACTTCTACTCCGGCGTTGAGTTCGCTTGTCGCGAAGCGGAGGTTGATTTGGTCGGTGGCGACACCTCGGCTTCGGTAACGGGTCTGAATATCAACGTCACCGCCATCGGTCGTGCCAAGCGCAACAAGATTGTCTATCGCAGCGGAGCGAAGGTCAATGACCTCATCTGCCTCACGGGTAGTCTTGGCGCACCTTTTATGGGATTGAAATTGCTCGAACGTGAGAAGCGCGTTTTGCAGGGCCTAACCAACCCGACACCACAATTCGAAGGATACGAATACCTACTCGAAAGATACCTCAAACCGCGTGCGCGATTTGACATCGTACGCTCATTGGCCGACGAGGGCATCGTTCCGACCTCGATGATTGACATCAGCGACGGCCTGGCCTCCGACCTGCTCCAAATCTGCAAAGCTTCGAAATGTGGCGCGCGCATCTACCTCGAACGTCTGCCTATCGCCCGCCAAACAAATGCGTTGGCCGAAGAGATGCATATCGACCCCGTCGTGGCATCGCTCAATGGTGGCGAGGACTACGAGTTGCTCTTTACCGTACCTCTCGACAAGCGCGAAGCGGTAATGAACGTCGGTTGCATCGACATCATCGGCCACATCACAGCCGAGCAGACGGGAGCGTGTCTGTTCACACCCGACGGCGGAGAAATCCGACTCAAAGCACAAGGATTTAAGGAGGAGTAACGCCCCCTGGCTAAAATAGAGCATAAAGGCCGTACCACATCACAAAGCGTGCGGCCTTTCCTATAAGCATATATATCGCCGAGGGGACAAATCCAACGCGATAGAAGCCAAGTGCCACGGCAAAGACATCGCCCACGAACGGCACCCACACAAGCAACGCAACAAGCGAACCATAACGCTCGACTCGACTCTTTTGTCGTTCGAGCGTCTCGCGTTTAACGCCAAAGCGCTCAATCCATCGCCATTGACCACTACGGCCCACACCATACGATGTTAGACCTCCAAGCCAATTACCCGCCGTTGCAACCGCTATCGCCACCCACGGATTGAGCCCACCGACCAAGACACCGACAAGCAGAGCGTCGGCACTAAACGGCACTATTGTCGCCGCGAGGAACGAGCCGAGAAACAGCCCCAAATATCCGAGTTCAAGCAACCAATCCATAGACGCTGAAAATAGTGGCACAAAGATACAAACAAATCCTCGACAAAAATCGCCACCAACAAAATTTTGACTATATTTGCATAAATAAACACTACTTCTATGAAAAACACCGCAACCCTACTTCTCGCTGTTTTCCTGTTATCTATCGGCACAACCGCAGTAGCACAAAAAGCCAATGAGCCTGCACAATCATTCTACCGCAACAAGCATCGTCAAGAGATTACCATACCTCAAATTCTGGGCTACAACGTCTACACAGCCGACCTCCACACCCACACCATCTACTCCGATGGCGATATAACACCTGCGCTCCGCGTCAGGGAGGCTTGGCAAGACGGTTTGGATATTTTGGCCATTACCGACCACATCGAGTATCGTCGCATCGAGCGCGAACTTATCCGCTATATGGGCGAGTATATCAAGGAGGAGTATCGCAATCTGCCAAAGGGCGTGAATACCAATTTGCAGGGTGATGCAGCCGATGAGCGCGGAATCCTCGCCAACCTCAACGTAGGCTACGAGAAGGCGGCCGAGAGCAATGAGCAGTATGGATTGTTGATTGTACGCGGAGCAGAGATTACCCGCAACGAAGGTCACTTCAACGCAATCTTCACCACCGACAACAACCAAATCTACCACCCCGACATCGAGACATCTATCCGCAACGCGATAGCACAAGGCGCATTTGTCTTCCACAACCACCCGAAGCACGACAAATCGACCCAAAGCACAATGACTCCGCTTGCCGAGCATCTGCACGGAGAGGGGCTGTTGAGGGGTATCGAGCTGTGCAACGGCCCGGTTATGTGGAGTCGTCTCATATCCTACTGCCTCGACAACGGCTACACGCCAATCTCCACCTCCGATGGTCACAGCACCATAGCCGAGCGTTTCTATCCGCACCACAACAACGGTTGCTACCGCAATATGACCCTTATTCTCGCAAATAAGTGCGACGAGCAATCCATCAAGCAGGCCCTTTTCGACGGCCGCACGATAGCCTACCACAACAACAAGCTAATCGGCAAGGAGGAGTACCTCGCGGCGCTCTTCGAGGCAAGTATCAGCATCGAACATATGTGCGACAACAAGAAGGAGACGATGGTTATCGTAACCAACAAATCTTCGTTCCCTTATCAACTAAAATTTGGCCAAAAGACAGCCATCGTAGAGGCTATGGGCGCCGTTCAATTAACCTTGCCAAAGGGAGATAGCGAAGTCGAATTTGTCGTGCAAAACCTTATCAGTGGCAACGGCAAGCGACCAAAGGTCAAGATGAGCTTCAAGCGCAAACCTACCAACCAATATTTGAAAGAGAACCCTACTTGGTATCCACATTAACGACACCGAGCAGAATAGAGGCAAGGGGGCAAATCGTCATCGGTTTGCCCTTGCGTCGTCTATTCACTATATAATTAAGGTATTTAGAGTAAAAAATATAGCCATAGTTTTGTATTTCAAAATTTTTGTTTACCTTTGCACCGCTAAAAAGCACAAATCATTTTAATAATTAAAGTATTATGAACAATTACGAAACCGTTTTCATTGTCACTCCGGTGCTCTCTGAGGCTCAGGTAGCAGAGGTTGCTGACAAATTCCAGGGCATTATCACCGAGAACGGCGGTCAGATTGTGAATGTTGAGAACTGGGGCTTGAAGAAGCTTGCATACTCTATTCAGAAGAAGACCTCCGGTTTCTACTTCCTGGTAGAGTTCACGGGCGAGGGCTCGCTTATCAACAAGCTCGAAACCAACTATCGTCGTGACGAGCGCATTATCCGTTTCTTAACTTTCAAGCAGGACAAGTACGCTGTCGAGTACTCGGAGAAGCGTCGTGCAAAGCTTGCTAACAAAAACAAGGAGGAGTAAACTATGGCAGAGAACACTCAGGCAGGCGAATTGCGCTACCTCAACCCAGTATCGGTTGATGTTAAGAAGAAGAAGTATTGCCGTTTCAAGAAGCTCGGCATCAAGTATGTAGATTATAAGGATGGCGAATTCCTCAAAAAGTTCCTCAACGAGCAGGGTAAGATTCTCCCACGCCGTTTGACCGGTACTTCGCAGAAATTCCAGAAGAAGGTAGCACAGGCTGTTAAGCGTGCGCGTCACCTCGCAATTTTGCCATTCGTAACCGATTGTATGAAATAAGGAGGAAGGTACTATGGAGATTATTTTGATTAAAGACGTAGAGAACTTGGGCTACGCAAACGACATCGTAAATGTTCGCCCTGGTTATGCCAACAACTACCTTATTCCACAAGGTTTTGCAAAGGCCGCTACCGCTTCGGCAAAGAAGGTTTTGGCAGAGAACTTGAAGCAGCGCGCTCACAAGGACGCCAAGATTTTGGCTGACGCACAGGCTTTGGCAGAGAAGCTCGCTAACCTCCCACTTTCGTTCACCGTAAAGGCAGAGGAGGGTCGCATCTTCGGTTCGATTACTTCGACCGACGTTGCAGAGGCTCTCGCAGCAAAGGAGATTGTTGTCGATAAGAAGAACATCGCGGTTGAGGCTATCAAGACCGTTGGTGAGTACAAGGCAACTATCAAACTTCACCGCGAAGTTAAGGCCGAGGTTGCTCTTTCGGTTGTAGCCGAGGAGTAGTCATCGCATCAAACAAATAACGAGGTGCCGATTGCTATTGCAGTCGGCACTTCTTATATTTATATAAGTATTGCCGTTCGTGATTGAAAATTGCCGATTCGTTGAAAAAACGATTTTTTATTTCTCTATATAGAATTTATCAAATATATTTGCAACGATTTCGTAGTTTGACAAGATAGCGCTATCGAAATCGAAGCATAAAAGTTAGTTAATAATTTCACAGATTAAGATAATGATTACGAAGAAAAAGAGTGAGTACGAGTCGCCACGATTGGAGGTCGAGGTGATGGTCTACGAGAGAGGTTTTGCGTCGAGTTTCTACTTCGACCAAATTGAAGATGCCGAGGAGGGCGAAGGTGAAGACGAATGGATTTAACTACTAACGAGAAAACAGCAATTATGAAGAAGATACTATTTTCGATATTGGCTCTTGCAACCATCGTAGGTTGCTCGACCGACGCAACAGAGATTGCTCCACAGATGCCACTCTACACAACCTCGTTTGAGGTGGAGGCCGGCACCGACCAGAGCCGTGCTATCTACAACGACCTCGCCTTTTCGTGGGAGGCTGGCGACAAGCTCTACGCCATTCAAGGCGCAGCCGGCAGTGTAGCCAACACCATCGCACTCAACGAGATTTTCGACAATGGTGTGGCTTGGTTCCGTTGCCCCGATTTCGCATATGCTTCGCAGAGCGAGCATCTTTTCCACTTCGTATATAGCGTAAACGACGTAACGTTGGGCTACAACTCGGCCGAGATTGCTGTCCCTGCAACGCAGGACGGCGTATGGCGCCCTGTTTTGACAGGTACGAGCAACACCCCTTCGACCGTTACCCATATCGCAGGTGTCGGCTTGTCGCAGCAGACCGCAGCGCTCGCCATTCGCGTATATAGCAACAACAAGAGCGACGCTTTGCAGGTCAAGACCATTACCGTTACCGGCGAGAAGCCATTCCTCGGCTCGCTCATCGGCTCGCTCGATGCGAACGGCAAGATGGTCTATACCACTAACGCAACCATCAACACCTTTACGACCGACGTATCGTCGATTGCCCTCAACGAGAAGGGTCAATACGAGTACCTCTTCGAGGTGTTGCCTGTCAATGCAGGTAAGCTCACCGTTACGCTCACCGACTTCGACGGTCGCGTGCTGACACTCTCGACCTCGGGCGAGAAGGAGTTTAAGGCCAACACCCGCACGGCAATCAATGCCGCTTGGGTACCAACTATCAATTACAGCGAGATTACCTCGATGTATGAGGACACTGTTGCCAACGGTACAACAGGCCTCGAACCAAGCGCAATCTATATCCGCAACCTCAATATCGGTGGTGGCTATGGCGACCCACAAATTTTGGTCAATAGCAAGGCTGTTGCCTACACCGTTGAGGCCAACAACACATACGTTGTTCGCGGTGTCGCTTCGGGTGAGCATACCGTACGCATTGCCGTTCCACAACCCGATGGCTCGTTGAAGGTTTCGTCGGGCGAGCAGGTCGAGGTTACGGTTGTGCCTACAATCAATTATAGCGCACGTTCGACCTATGCCTACAACAACGGCACCAAGGTACTCGAAAACAATTTCGACAACCGCACAAGTATCCTCTTCGAGGGTGTCACGATTAGCAATTCGGACGACTTCACCAACTCGAAACTCGATTTGAACAACATCAAGTTCGTCTATGGCTCTTCGACCGCAACCGTCACTTCGGCAGCAAGC
>JAGBWT010000008.1 GCA_017629615.1 Alistipes sp.
ACTATCAAACGTTTGCCGAGTTTTTTGTCAAACCTTTCGCTCTCGTCTATGACGAGTGTCGTTCGAGGAACTCTTTGGTTACCACAACCCTGATGGCGTGCGGTACAACCTCTATATCGACCGGTGTCTCGCCCATCAACTCGCCATCGCTCTCGATTCGTACTGGTGGCGATGAGGTGATGCGAACGTGCTTCGCCTGGGCGTGGGTGACGTGGCCTATGGAGTAGATGCTTCCGTTGAAGAGGCGGCGCAAGCGGAAGATGATGTGCCACCAATGTACGGGTCGTATGAGTGTGAGGTCGAGCAACCCGTCGTTAGCAACGGCATTGGGCAGCTGCTGCACACCGCCACCATTGTATTTACAGATGCCCACCGCGAGGCTGAATAGGAGGTTGTTGTGAACCTCGACGCCATCGCACTCGATGCGCATTCCCGACGACTTGTAACTGAAATAGGCTCGCAGGATACTTGCCAAGTATAGGCTCTTGCCTTTGTGCCCTTTTGCCTTCCAGTGGTTGAAAATCGAGATGACATAGGCGTCGAAGCCCAAACCTGCAACGTTGGCCATATAGCGCGTTTGGCGGAACTTCGATTCGGTGTAGGTCACTGCCCCGACATCTTGCAGGAAGGTGTATCCTTCGCGTATGGCGCGGATAGCCTCGGCGTAGTGCGATGGAGTGCCGAACGTGGGGACCCAGTCGTTGCCCGTGCCGACCGCTATGAGTGCCAAGCGAATCTCGTTGGGCGCTACGACTTGCTGTATGAACAGACCATTTACTACCTCGGTGAGTGTGCCATCGCCACCGACAACAATAATGTTGCGATAGCCACGATTGGCAGCCTCGACCGTTAGTTCGGTGGCGTGGTAGCGATACTCCGTAAATACGGCATCGCACACAATCTCGTTATCGCGCAAGAGTTTGGCGATTTGCGGGTAGTCGGTCAATCCGTGACCGTGGCCGGCAACCGGATTGACTATCACAAACCAGCGATTGTCGTATGTTTCGAGTTGTAGCATCTTATTTTACGGGTGCATTTTTCAGTGTGTGGAGCAGGAAGTCGTAGAACTTCGCAACCGATGCAATCTCGACCTTCTCGTCGGGCGAGTGAGGGTAGCAGATTGTCGGGCCAAACGAAATCATATCGAGAGCAGGATATACACCGCCGATGATGCCGCACTCCAAACCTGCGTGGATAGCCGTAACGGCAGGGCGCTTGCCATAGAGAGCCTCGTACGAAGCCAACATAGCCTTCAAGATTGGCGACTCCATATTCGGTTTCCAACCGTCGTACGAACCCGAGAGTTCGACCTCGGCACCGGCCAACTCGAATACACCCTTGATAGCCTCGGCCAAAGCCAACTTCTCGCTCGATACCGACGAGCGCAACAGACACTGAATCTTTATGCACTTGCCGTCCGATACGACGCGAGCCAAGTTGGTCGAGGTCTGTACCAACCCCTCCATCTCGACCGACATCTTCACGACGCCATTAGGTGCGCCAACAACCGCCTTTACGAGTTTTTGGGCTGTTGCAGCGGGGATAATCTCGGCAGGGAGAGCGACCTCCTCGACGAGAACGGCAATCGAATCCTCGATATTCTCAAATTCGGCCTGCAAGCACTTTTCGTATGCCGCAGCCTCGGCCTTGAAGGCCTCGACGTTCTTGACCAAAACGATGGCTTGGGCTTCGCGTGGAATGGCGTTACGCAGACCGCCACCATCAATCGACGCGAGTTGCCACTTCTGCTCGGTGTGGAGCAACAGACGGCACAACAGACGGTTGGCATTGCCGCGTTGGAAACCAATCTGGATACCCGAGTGGCCGCCCTTCAAACCCTTGACTTCGAGCTTTACGGCCTTCCAGCCTGCTGGTGCTGCTTTGGCTGTATATGGGAGGGTGATGTTGGCGTCGGTACCACCTGCACAACCAACATACAACTCACCCTCGGTCTCGGAGTCAAGGTTGAGCATAATCTCACCCTTCAACTCGCCCGCTTTGAGTCCCATAGCACCGTCCATACCCGTCTCTTCGGTGG
>JAGBWT010000057.1 GCA_017629615.1 Alistipes sp.
CGCGACACCGAAATCGACGCCAAAATCGACCTCGACTCCATTCGCATAAATTCGATTCCGATTGCCGCGATGCAACTCTCGTCGCGTTGGGATTTCGGACGTAGCCGCGCTTCGCTCTCGGTCTGCACCCGCAACAATGGCGAGGAGATTATTCGCGGTTACTACTCGCCATCGCAGGTCCGTTACTATGCCCGAATACAGATGCCGGCACTCAAAATGTCGCTGCTCGACCCTCTGCTCAAAGGTGTAATATCCAAGACCAAAGGCTCGGCCAAAGTCGATTTGACACTCTCGGGCGAACGTAGAATGGCCGACCTGTCGGGCAACATCGAGGTTACCGACTTGGAGACAATGCTCGACTACACACGTTGTGTATATTCGGCACCGAAGGCTACGATAGAGGTCAAAAACAACCGCTTCACCGTAAGCAATGCGCCAATATACGACGTTGACCGCAACCGAGGAACGCTCAGTATGAATTTGAGCCTCAACCACCTGTCGAATATCGAATACGACTTCGACGTACGTTTCCGCTCAATGCGCGTATTAAGCACCACCAAGCGCGACAACGATATGTTCTACGGCAAGGTATTCGCCTCCGGCTCGGCTGCAATACGCGGCGACAAGGCGGGCGTCGTGATGGATTTTGTCGCCTCGACCGACGACAACTCCCACTTCTATATGCCATTGTCGGGTAAATCGAACATATCGTCGGCCGACTTTGTAACCTTCGAGCAAGCAACCAAACTCGACACAACCAACGTACTCGTTCGCAAAAAGTTGTCATTCGAGCGACGACAGCGACAACGCTCCTCGTCGGGTGGCGCTATGGATATAAATATGTCGCTCAACGTACGACCAAATGCCGAGGTGCAGTTGGTAATCGACCCTACCGTAGGCGACATCATCAAGGGCCGAGGCGAGGGTCTGCTCAACCTGCGCATAAATCCGAAGTCGGATATATTCGAGATGTATGGCGACTACACCATTGACGAAGGTAGTTACCTCTTTACGCTCCAAAACATCATCAACAAGCGATTTGTCATCGAGCGAGGCTCGACGATACAATGGACGGGCGACCCACTCGATGCGCTGCTCAATATCGACGCGATATATCGCCTCAAAGCCTCGCTCAAACCGCTTTTGGAGGGTTATATTTCGCAAGACAGCCACTCGATTCCATCGCGAGCCGTTCCTGTTGAGTGTATCATACACCTCAAAGAGCGTCTGACACGACCTGCCGTAACATTCGACGTTAGGGTCGATAACACCGATTCGAGCATACAATCGATTGTAGCCAACGCATTAAGCACTCCGGAGCGCCGTTCGCAACAGTTCCTCTATCTGCTCGTGGCCAACAGCTTCCTTTCCGACGCTTCGACCGATGCTTCGCTATTCGGAGCTTCGTCGGCAGCCGTTACGGGCTTTGAGTTACTATCGAACCAATTAAGCAACTGGCTCTCAACCGAGTCGTCGAACATCGTTCTGCGCTACCGTCCAAAGACCGAGCAGATGATGAGCGACGAGGTCGATTTCGGCTTCTCGAAGGGCCTGTTCAACAACCGACCACTCATCGAGTTGGAGGGTAACTACCTCGTCGATAAGTCGCAGGTTGTCAATGCCAACTCTTCGCTCACGGGCGAGGCCTATGTGACGTGGCTTATTGACCGCGCCGGCACGTTGCGTCTCAAAGGATTTACGCACACCATCGACCGTTTCGACGAGAACCAGGGTCTGCAAGAGACCGGAATCGGTATATACTACAAGGAGGATTTCGACAATGCGAAGGATTTGCGCCAACGCATAGCCAACCGTTTCAGCCGCAAGCGTCGCCAGCGCAACGAGGCCCGTATAGCAGAGGCTTTGGCCGGTGCCGAAGAGGCTATGCAGGATATGGAGGCTTACAGCGACACCCCTCCGCAAGAACTTCCCGACTACGACTAAATTAGACCAAACTAAAACAGAGCATAACAGACAGAATGGAGAAGATTGACAAACTTGGCAAAACGCCAACAAACGACGTTGTGATTCGCTTTTCGGGCGATTCGGGCGACGGTATGCAACTCACAGGAACACTCTTTTCCGAGACCGTTGCATTGGGTGGCAATGCGATTTCGACATTCCCCGACTATCCGGCCGAAATTCGCGCCCCACAAGGCACCATAGCCGGTGTTTCTGGCTTTCAGGTGCATTTCGGTTCGAGCAGTATCGCAACCCCTGGTGACCAATGCGACATATTGGTCGCAATGAATCCTGCCGCATTGAAAGCCAACCGTCCATTCCTCAAAAAGGAGGCAACAATCATATACGATACCGCCACCTTTACGGCCGATAACCTCCGTCGTGCAGGTTTTGTCGGCGACAATCCGTTTGAAGAGCTATCGTTACAGGGCTACAACACAGCAGGTATCCGCATAA
>JAGBWT010000058.1 GCA_017629615.1 Alistipes sp.
CTACTCGATGTGCTACGACGCTACGAACTATGTGGCGCGTTGGGTTGCCTATCCGATGCACTCTTGCTATACGGGCGGCGACTACGATAGCGAGACCTTCTATCAGGACCCTTCGTTTACGTCGAGCGAGCAGATAACCGCGACCTTTGCCGGAAGCACCTACAATCGCGGTCATCAGATTGCGAAGGCGCAACGCAAGGTGACGACCGAGGCTCGCAAGCAGACCAACTACTATACCAATATGACGCCACAGAACAGTACGCTCAATGGTGGTAAGTGGGCTACAATGGAGGATAAGGAGCGTGGAGATTGGATGTGTAGCGATACGCTCTATGTTGTGTCGGGTTGCCACTTCGACAACTACAATACGACTTGCGCCAACAACGACGGTAAGAGTTGCCCTGTGCCGACTCACTACTTCAAGGTGATGTTGCGTACCAAGGACGGCAATACGGGTAAGAAAGTGCAAGAATGCTCGGCTTCCGAGTTGATTTGCGGTGGCTACTGGGTCGAGAATGCGGCGGTAACGCCTCAATTCAAGAGCGTGACCGAAATCGAGGCGCTGACGGGCTTCAAATTCTTTGTCAATGTGCCTAACGCTCCGAAATCGACCAAAGCCTCGGAGTTCGAAATAGTGTTTAGTAATTAGGCATCTGTTTCGGATATAAAACAAAATCGGCGACTTTCCACGTGGGAGGTCGCCGATTTATTTATCGCGGGAGGCCTATTTCTCGATAACCTTGACGTTAATCGCCTGCTCGCCCTTGTCGCCGTTGCCGATTTCGAACTCGACCAACTGCTCCTCTTTGAGCGACTTAAAACCCTCTTTGATAATTCCTGTGAAGTGAACGAAGATTTCTTTGCCCTCCTCGTCGATGATGAATCCGTAGCCCTTCTTGCTATCGAACCATTTAACCTTACCGTTCATAGTATTAGTGTGTGTTTTGTAAAAAGTACGACAAAGATAATATTTTTTTCGACTCATTGTTCTTTTTTATCGCAAAAAAAGGCCTCTGTGCGGGCTTTTGACTCGCTTTTTCGTTGCGAATGGCGACGATGTAGTGCGTCGAGCAGGGGAAGGGTCGTATGGGGTCGGGCCCGATAATTTGCCCAAAGACGAGGTTTTTGACTCGTCGATGCTCCTAAACGAGTTCAAAAGTTGCGAAAAACGCAAAATAGTGAGATTTTTTTGCGAAAAAGTTTGCAGGTTACAAAATTTTACCTACCTTTGCACTCGCAAAACCAATTCGGGGTGTAGCGCAGTCCGGTTAGCGCATCTGCTTTGGGAGCAGAGGGTCCCAGGTTCGAATCCTGGTACCCCGACAAACAAACAAGCAAGAAGATGTCGAAGCAATTCGACATCTTTTGTTTTTTATGCCCCGCCCTTCCGCTCCTCCAACTTCAAAAAATTTTCTTATCTTTGCACTCTATGCGAAACGTTGCCGACAAAATCATCGAATTGCATCGCTCGCTCCCCGAGGGTGTGCGGTTGTGTGCTGTGTCCAAATTCCACCCTGCCGAGGCTGTACAGGAGGCCTACGATGTGGGTCAGCGAATTTTTGGCGAGAGCCGTGTGCAGGAACTTGTGGCTAAATACGAGGCTCTGCCAAAGGATATCGAGTGGCAGATGATTGGCCACCTCCAAACCAATAAAGTGCGGGCCATAGTTCCGTTTGTATCGCTCATTCAGTCGCTCGACAGCCCTCGCCTTGCCGAGACTATCGACCGCGAGGCCGAGCGTTGCGGTCGTGCGACGGTCGATTGCCTGCTCGAAATACACGTCGCCTCCGAGGCCTCGAAGAGTGGTTGGGAGTGGGGCGAACTGCTTGCGTGGCTCGATGGTGGTGCGGTGGCGACCCTGCCCCCTCTGCGTATTCGTGGTGTGATGGGTATGGCGACCAATAGCGACGACGAGACGGTTGTCGCGGCCGATTTTGCTCGCCTCAAAGCCTACTTCGAGATTTTGCAACCGCGCTTTGGCGAGGCCTTCGATACGTTGTCGATGGGTATGTCCGACGACTATCGGTTGGCTATCGAGCAGGGGTCGAATATGGTGCGCATAGGCTCGTCGATTTTTGGAGAACGAATATAAATATATATAATATATGAAGAGATTTTTAGTAACACTGATGTTTGTTGTAGCGACGGCCTCTGCCCTCGCTTGTACCAACTTTATCGCCACCAAAGGCGCAACAACCGACGGCTCGGTGATGGTTACCTATGCCGCCGATTCGCATCAACTCTATGGTGCGCTCTATAAGCATACGCCATCGCGTCGTCCGGCGGCGACGATGCCTGTTCACGAATGGGATACGGGTCGCTACTTGGGCGATATTGACCAAGTGGCCCGAACATACCACACGGTGGGCAATATGAACGAGCATTCGCTTATCATTACCGAAACTACTTGGGGCGGTCGTGAGTCGCTCCTCGACCCCGAGGGCCGCATCGACTATGGCTCGCTGATATATATCACTTTGCAACGCGCCAAGACTGCTCGCGAGGCAATCGACGTAATAGCATCGCTGGCCAATCGCTATGGCTATGCTTCGTCGGGCGAGTCGTTCTCGATTGCCGATGCCAACGAGGCGTGGATTATGGAGCTTATCGGCAAGGGTAACTCGAAGAATGACCCTTCGCGCAAGGGTATCGTCTGGGTTGCACGCCGTATACCCGATGGATATGTGTCGGCTCACGCCAATCAGGCGCGTATTACAACCTTCCCGCAGAACAAGCCCGAGGAGTGCCTTTTTGCTCCCGATGTAATCTCGTTTGCCCGCAAGGAGGGCCTCTATTCGGGTAGCGATGCCGATTTTTCGTTCTGCGATACCTATGCTCCGCTCGATTTCGGTGCTTTGCGTGGTTGCGAGGCTCGTGTTTGGAGCTTCTTCCGCACCGTAGCCGACGATATGGATAAGTATGTCGATTATGCTATGGGTCACAACCCTGCGAACCGTATGCCTCTGTGGGTTAAGCCGCGCGAGAAGGTTTCGCCAAAGGTTTTGTTTGATGCTATGCGCGACCACTACGAGGGTACGCCGATGGATATGACAACCGACTTGGGCGCAGGTGGTAGCCACTGCCCATACCGTTGGCGTCCAATGTATTGGGAGGTCGATGGCGTGCGCTATTGCAACGAGCGAGCAACTGCAACCCAGCAGACGGGTTTCTGGCTTTGCGGTCAGGCTCGTAGCGGCAAGACGGGTATTCTTTGGTTTGGTGTCGATGATGCTGCGACGTCGTGTCTGACTCCGATTTATTGCAATACGACAGCCGTGCCTCCAACACTCGATGAGCGTAACGGCTCGATGTTGCGCTACTCGCCAACGTCGATGTTCTGGCTCTTCAACCGCGTTACCAACTTCGCCTATTTGCGCTACGATATGATTGCAACCGATATTCGCAAGGTTGTCGATAAGTGGGAGAATTTCTATCTGGCCGATGTTGAGCGTATCGATGCGCAGGTTGCAACTCTCTCGGCTGCAAAGGCTCGCAAAATCCAAACGCGCTACTCGCTCGAAACAGCACAGACGCTGTTCGATACTTGGACCGAACTCGACCGCTATCTGCTTATCAAATATGTCGATGGCAATGTGAAATCGGAGAACGAAAAGGGCTTTATCGATAACGGCAATGGTTGCGATATTCCCGACAAAATCCAATTCCCGGGCTATAACGAGAAGTGGAAGCGTGCTGTTGCTGCCGATAATGGCGAAATCCTCAAAGAGGTAGTGGTTAAATAACGCACCAATATTGCAAGAGTTTCGCACGTTTGTTGTCGAAAGACGACGAACGTGCGAACTTTTTTACTACCTTTGCGCTATGCGTTACTTTATGGAGTTGAAATACGATGGTGCGGCCTATTGTGGTTGGCAACGACAGCCCGATATGCCGACCGTGCAGCAGACTATCGAAACGGCACTCTCGCGCCTGATGCGTTGCCCGACCGAGATAGTCGGTGCAGGGCGTACCGATACGGGTGTTAATGCCTCCTATTATGTGGCGCATTTCGACGTGGCGGAGGAGTTCGATTGCGAGCGTATTCGCTTCAAACTCAATATGATGTTGCCGTCGGATATAGCCATAGATTCGATTTGTCGAGTAGCCGATTCGGCCCACGCCCGTTTCGATGCCCGCGAGCGCGAATACACCTACTTTATATCGCCCTCGAAGAGCCCGTTTCTTCGCCATTCGGCCTGGATATACCACGTGCCACTCGATGTCGAGGCGATGAACGAGGCGGCTTCAAAGTTGCTCGAATTTAGCGACTTTACGTCATTTGCCAAACTCAACTCCAATAATAAGACCAATATCTGCCGTATAATGCGGGCCGAGTGGAGTGTTCGCGACGACGGGGTACTTTGCTTCACTATTCGTGCCGACCGCTTCCTTCGCAATATGGTGCGCTCGATTGTCGGAACGTTGGTCGATGTTGGTCGAGGTCGCTATACGGTTGCC
>JAGBWT010000059.1 GCA_017629615.1 Alistipes sp.
ATCCTGCGCGATTGTTTTGTACCGACATCTCGGCGTGATTCGTAATCAATGATGCAACGAATGGCCCTATCTCTTCGGTGTTTGACGATGCAAAGTCCTCTTCGGTAAGTACGCTCTCATCGAGAATTGCAATTACGGGGGTTATACGAGCATCGGCCGATAATACAGCAGAGCCTTGTCCCTCTTCAAATTCAACGATGTACAACAAATCAGAAGGTAGTGTCTTGCCCGAACGGGTTCTTGCACCTTTTAGTTGTTTGATGCTTTTGACCGTTCGGGGAGATTGTCCTGAACGTGTCTTCTCACCATCAATAAGACGCAAATCTCCATACAAATAGGTTAAGGCCTGCTCTTTGGAGATTTTGAGATTTGCAGTTGTTTTAGGGACAATTTCAATCTCTTCGTGCTGTGTTGCACAGGCTACGAAGATAGCCATGATAGACATTGCTATCACATACTTAATACATCGTTTCATAACCTTTATTTTTTAGATGTTAGACTAATAATTTTGGAGATTGTATCACGCGCATAGACAACGATATTTTACCCTCGTTTGCAAGATGGTAAAAATAAACGAAAAATGCAAGCGATTTCATAAAAAACCACCAAATTTAGACTATATTTAATATAATTATTCGGAATATAATTTCGTGTTGTAGTTTTTCAGCCCTCCCTAACTTCGGGGGACAATAGGTAGTGGCTTTCAACTGAAAGCCGGTGAGGCCTGGCGATTTGGACCTGTTACAACATATTTCGAAATTATTTCGTTGCAACAAACAACAAGTCAAAACATTCGGGCAAGTACGGCTCAACCGAGTAGTCGCTCATCGCGATAGAGGTTGTAAGTTCGGTATTCTGTTTCAATAGGCGGCGGCGATTGATGCGGTTAAGCACATCGTATGGCATTTGCAGCAACCATCGAGGCAGACGATGTTGCAGGTCGAGCAGGTCAAATCGAGTAATGCGCTCGACGCTGCGACGATTCTTCTCGTAGTACTCCATCACACGCTCATTGCCGACGACACCAAATGCCTCGACCGACGAAAACTCACATTCGAGCAGACTGCGTAACTCATCGGCATTATACTCGCGAACGTGCCACGGATTACGCGTAAGCGAAGCCGGAGCATTGGGCGTTGAGACGATAAACTTTCCACCCGGGCGCAGAACACGTGCAACCTCACGCACAAAGTCGAAATCGCGTTTGATATGCTCGATAACCTGGAACGAAACGACATAGTCGAACCTATTGCTCTCAAAACCGATAGGCGGCACCATCATCTCGTAATACTCAACATTGGAGAATTGGCGAAAATCGTCGACACGAAACTTATCGACCGTGATAAACTTATCGGCACACGGAGCCAAAATCTCGACACCATAGCCCGTACCCGTACCAATCTCCAACACATCACCCCCAATAATCGAGGCCGCGTGGTGATAGGCCAACAGCGAACGTTGGAATACAAAGTTATCGGAAGCCTCCCGCGAAACGCGCTCGGCCGTAGTTATCTGTGCCATTATTTTACGATTTTTACACCCTCCGCATCGGTCGTTACGCGATTGTGGCTGAGCAACACGCCAAGCGAGCGCTTAAAAAGTTTCTTACTCATTCCGAGCGTACGTTGCACCTCTTCGGGTGCGCTTGCATCGTTCAACGGTAGAGAACCTCCCGCAGCCACGATTGCCTCGTAGAGAGTCTCGGCAGAGTCCTTGACCTGCGCATAGCCCTGACGCTGCAACGACAAGTCGATGCGACGCTCATCGGTCACACGGACTACATAGGCACGACAGCGCTCACCCAATGCGAGTGGGCGGAAAATCTGGTTTTTGTAGAGCATACCCCAGTGGCGATTCTCGACAACCACACGATAGCCAATAGGACTCTCCGACACGACCAACGCATCGACCTCCTGACGAGGGCCGACAGTCACAATATCGTCGTTATTGACCACCGCACGCAATTTGTTCGAGGCCACACAACGACCCGTAACCTCATCAACATAGAGATATACCGGATAGCTATTACCAATTACTATACCACCCTGCTGATTGCGGTTGGGGAGAAACAAGTCTTTACCGGAAACGCCCCAATCGAGGAACGCTCCGTGAATATTCTTATCGACAACTTTGAGCCAGGCAACCTTACCCGCCGTAATCAGCGGCGTTTCGGTTGTAGCAACAATTCTATCCTCCGAGTCGTGGTACACAAATACCGACACCTCGTCGCCCACCTTCTGCGACAACGACACATAGCGGTTGGGCAAAAGCACCTCGTTCTGTTCGTCATCAACAAGATAGAGTCCGTAATCGGAGACTCTACCGACCTGCAATGTTTGAATTTCTCCTACCTTCATCTGAACTATATTATGCGACAAAGGTACAAAATTCCATCGGAATAAAGAATTTTTCGTACTCTGATGCACTCTATTGTTGTAAAATTACAAATTTATCACTAAATTTGATAGCTAAAATGCGCACTTTTTGATGGAGTTGGATTTGAACATAACGCTGATACTTGTAATTTCGGGAGTCATTGTCGGAATTATCAACACCCTTGCCGGAGGCGGTTCTGTGGTGAGTGTCACTATGTTTACAGCGCTCGGCCTGCCGATAACCATCGCCAACGGAACCAATCGTATTGCCGTATTTTTGCAGAACCTGACATCGACCATAACATTCCTACGCAAAGGTATGTTCAACCTCAAACACGGATTATTGCTCTCGATTCCGGTTATCGTGGGCAATATTGCGGGTTCGTTGGTTGCAACCCATATCGACGAGGATATTTTCCAGATATGTTTCAGCGTGATTTTGGTCGTAATACTGCTCTACATCATCTTCGATAGTCGCATCAAAATCAAAGAGGGACACAACATCGACATCAAACCGTGGCACTATCTACTCTTTCTCGCCATCGGTTTCTATGGTGGCTATATCTATATCGGCATCGGCTATCTGATTCTCGCCATAACCCTTTGGGCTATGCGTATGGATATTGTGACCGCTAATGCCATAAAGGGTTTTGTGATTTTTGTTGCTACGCCATTCTCGTTGGCTGTATTTATTCTCAACGACCAAATCGACTACCTGTTTGGCCTACCACACGGTGTTGGCAATATCATCGGTTCGTTCATCGCATCGCATTATATGACAAATTGGGGCAAAGGCTTCATCAAGGCCTTCACGCTGATTGTCGTTCTTATCTGCTTTGCCGACCTCGTTGGCCTGATTTCGTTGCACGACTTTTTCTACTCGATGATGAAAGTATGTTATTAAAAGGAGGCAACCAATGAAGCAAGACGATAAGATAATAATCGAAGGAGCGAGGGTTCACAACCTCAAAAATGTAGACCTCGAAATCCCACGCAACGCACTTGTCGTTGTAACCGGATTGTCGGGCAGTGGCAAATCATCGCTCGCCTTCGACACGATATACGCCGAGGGTCAGCGTCGCTATATGGAGACGCTATCGACCTACGCACGCCAATTCATAGGCAATATGGAGCGCCCCGATGTCGATAAAATTTCGGGACTGTCGCCCGTTGTTGCTATCGAACAAAAGACTACCAACAAAAATCCGCGCTCGACAGTCGGCACCGTAACAGAGATTAACGACTTCCTGCGTCTGCTCTTTGCTCGTGCAAGTCGCGCCTATTCGCCCGTAACAGGCGAGCCGATGACACACTACACCGACGAGCAGATTTGCGACCTTATAATCGAGAGTTTCGGTGGCGAAAAGATTGCTCTGCTTGCCCCCGTCGTAAAGGAGCGTAAGGGCCACTATCGCGACCTCTTCGAATCATTATCGAAACGAGGTTATCTCTACGCACGCATCGACGGCGAAATCAGAGAGTTCAAGGCAGGCGAGCGACTCGACCGTTATAAGACCCACTCCATCGAGCTTGTCATCGACCGTATGCGAGCAGGCGAGGAGATACGAGAGCGAATGATGCGCTCGATAGCCGATGCAATGCATCACGGCAAAGGCACAATGGCTCTGCACAACTATGCCGACGGCTCAATTCGCTACTACTCGCGCCATCTGATGTGCCCTACGACAGGTGTCGCTTTCGAAGACCCCGAGCCATACACCTTCTCATTCAACTCCCCGAAAGGTGCTTGCCCACATTGTAACGGTCTTGGCCAGGAGGCTATATTCGACCTGGATAAGGTTATCCCCGATGCTCGCCTTTCGTTGCGTGACGGAGGCATCGTGCCACTTGGCAAAGGTCGAGAGAATGTACTATTTGCAACCCTCACGGCACTTGGCAAACGCTACGGCTTTATGACCGACGACCCAATAGAGGCGATATCGAAAGAGGGATTGAATGCAATCCTCTATGGCGATGCAACGCCACTGACGGTCGATATGGCCGACTTTTCGTACCAACGAGGCGTACAATTCCGCACCTGGGAGGGTGTTGCCGAATATATCAACTCGGCAAGCGATGATGACGATGCACGCCACGGCGACAAGTGGCGCGACCAATTCATCGCCTACCGAACTTGCTCGCAATGTGGTGGTTCGCGACTAAAAGCAGAAGCATTGCAATTCAAAATCGGCGACAAGAATATTGCCGACCTCTGTGCAATGTCGATAACCAAACTCTCGGAGTGGGTGAATAACATCGACAAGCACCTCAACCGCAAGGAGCAAATCATCGCACAAGAACTCGTCAAAGAGATTAGAGAGCGACTCCACTTTTTGGTCGAGGTCGGTTTGGGCTATTTGTCGCTATCGCGTGCAACACGCTCGTTGTCGGGTGGCGAGAGTCAGCGTATTCGCTTGGCTACACAAATCGGCTCAAAACTCGTCAATGTCCTCTATATTCTCGACGAGCCAAGCATCGGCCTGCACCAACGCGACAACCAACGACTTATAGCAACGCTCAAAGAGTTACGCGATGCGGGCAACTCGATTATCGTTGTCGAACACGACGAGGATATGATGCGCGCCGCCGACCATATCATCGACGTTGGACCAAAGGCCGGCCGACGTGGTGGTCACATCGTTGCAAGTGGCACGTTCGACGATATTCTCGCCTCACAAAGCATAACGGCCGACTATCTTTCGGGTCGCAAACAGATTGCCATACCCGAGCGACAGCGTAGCGGCAATGGAGAGTCATTCACCATTCGTGGCGCACGAGGCAACAACCTAAAAAATATCGACGTCGAATTTCCGCTCGGCAAATTTATCTGCGTAACGGGCGTAAGTGGCTCCGGCAAATCGACACTCATAAACGAGACCATAGTACCAATTCTATCGCGCAAACTATATCGCTCATTGTCGCACCCATTGGAGTACGACACGATAGAGGGTATCGACGCCATCGACAAGCTCGTTGTTGTAGACCAATCACCTATTGGTCGCTCCCCTCGCAGCAACCCTGCGACCTATTCGGGAGTCTTTGGCGATATTCGCAAACTCTTCGAGCGAACACCCGACGCACAAGCTCGTGGCTTCAAAGCGGGACGTTTCTCGTTCAACGTCAAGGGCGGTCGTTGCGAGGAGTGTAGAGGTGCAGGAGTGCAGACTATCGAGATGAATTTCCTGCCCGATGTATATGTAAAGTGTAAGGCTTGTGGTGGTAACCGCTACAACAAAGAGACGCTCGACGTACGCTACAAAGGCAAGAATATCAACGATGTGCTTAATATGACTATCAATATTGCCGTTGAGTTCTTCGAAGCGATACCGACAATCCACCAAAAGTTGCGAGCAATTCAGGAGGTTGGTCTTGGTTACCTCACTCTCGGTCAGCCTTGTACCACACTATCGGGCGGAGAGAGCCAGCGCATCAAGCTATCATCGGAGCTCTCAAAACGAGATACGGGTAACACAATCTACATCTTCGATGAGCCGACAACGGGTCTTCACTTCGAGGATATAAAGTGTCTGCTCGATGTTCTGAACAAATTGGTCGAGCGAGGCAATACGGTCATCGTTATCGAGCATAATTTGGACGTAATAAAGGTTGCCGACCACATTATTGATATGGGCCCCGAAGGTGGCGAAGAGGGTGGCAACATCGTGGCGACAGGCACTCCGAGAGAGATAGCGGCCTGCAAGCGCAGTTATACAGGCCACTTTTTGCGCGAACTACTTAAACGACAAAACAAATAGTAGCAACCGAACGAATTTGTAAGATAAACACTCAATACTATGAAACTTTTTAGACTTATTGCGCTATTCTTTGCGCTATTGATTGTATCGTGCTCCGAATCGAGCAACGTTATCGACAGTGGCGAGGAGGGCCCTATCGAAACCCCGACGACAACCATATCGTCGATTACGGCCCGAATTGCCAACCAGACTCGTGCAACGGGTTATCTTGGCCAGACTTCGTTCCAGGCCTATTGGAGCGACAACGACCAGATTATGGTCAGCGACCTCTCGAAGAGTGCAGTCTTTACGTTATCCGATGGTAGCGGCAGTGTAAGTGGCAAATTTGCAGGCTCATTTGAGCCTGGCACAAAGCGCATCTATGCCGTCTATCCAGCCCAATCGGTAACTGTAACCAACAGCGGATTTAGAGTAACCATTCCGCAAAAGCAGAGCTATTCATCGTCGCGCTCAACAAAAATCAACGACAGATTGCTCCTGCTCGGCCACTCTACCGACGACAACAAAACCTTCACGCTCTCGCCCGTCACCTCGCTTATCAACTTCGATATTAAACTCACTGCCGAGCGAGAGATTAAGTCGGTTAAACTCTACTCCGAGAGCTTCAACATCTGCGGCAGCGGAATAATCAATGTCACCACCGGGGCGGTCTACTCCACTATGCTCAAAGAGCTGACACTCGCCTATGCCAACCCAAGCAAAGGCTCATCGAAAGATGGTTGGGCAGTGGTTGCTCCTACCGACTTTACAAAGAGCGAGGCTGATGTCTACTACGATATTCAGACCGACAATGGCGTATATACCTTCTGCCACAATCCAAAGAAGAATATCAAGGCTGGCGAGATATATACCATCTCCCTCTCGGTCGAGGACTTCGCCCAGGTTGCCGACAAGGAGAGCCTCTCCGAAGGTCGTTTCTTCTACAAGCCGGAGGTCGAAGAGTCAGAGCCAGAAGACGAGAATACGTTAAAAGGCGTTATCAAATATAACGATGGCACATTAGCTTCGGGCGTCTCGGTTTCGGACGGTTTCTCGGTTGTACATACAGGCGCCGATGGTAGTTTCCGCATCACTCCTCACCAAGACGCGTGGTATATCTACTACTCCATTCCGGCTGACTGTCGAGTCGTTAGCAATAGCAACGGCATACCGGGCTTCTTTACTAAATTGGAGGAGGGTCGCAAGGTCTATAACTTCACGTTGTCGAAATTGGAGGGTGGAGCCGAGGCTAAATTCAAGTTACTCTGTTTGGCCGACCCTCAATGTAGCAAGGCCGCCAACCGCACACGATTCAACAACGAGTCGGTTCCGTTCATCAAAAACTTTGTAAACACCTCGGACGCACCTTGCTATGGAGTAACATTGGGCGATATAGTAAGTTCGAGTAGCAGCAACGACACCTCGGACCAGATGCCTTATATGCGCAGCCATATGGCCTACGATAATATTGGTATGCACGTTTTCCAAACAATGGGCAACCACGACAACGTATTTTTCAGCACATCGCAACCTATCGATGCCGACGAGAACAGTAGCACCCCGAACTTGAAGGCTCAACGCAAATTCGAGGATATATTTGGTCCAATCAACCACTCGTGGAATCGAGGCAACGCGCACATCGTCTGTATGCGAGATATCATATACAAGAATACAACCAACTCTTCGGATTACTACATCGGCTTTACCAACGAGCAATACGAGTGGCTTCGTCAGGATTTGGCCCTTGTACCAAAAGACAAGATGGTTATACTCTGCGTACATATTCCGATACTCAACTCCACAAACGACAATGTGCAGAAGGTTCTCGCTCTGCTCCGAGAGTTTAAGGAGGCTCACATTATGGCTGGCCATACCCACTATATGCGTAATGAGCCGACTCTTACGAGCGGCATATACGAGCACGTTCACGCTGCCGTATGTGGTGCGTGGTGGTATTCAAACATCAATGGCGATGGTGCGCCTAACGGATTTGGCGTTTATGACATCGAGGGTAACACCATCACAAATTGGTATTATCAGGGCGTAAACAGCGGTATGAATGGTCGCGACTATCAGTTACGACTCTATCGAGGCAACCACAAATCGGGTGGTAGCTATGAGCATTTCGCACAACAGCACGGCGACGGTGTTATATTGGCTAATGCATTCAATGCTGATAGCAGTTGGACCTTGAAGGTTTATGAAAATGACGTCTATACCGGCACAATGACAATGATACCTAACAAAAAAGAAGAACCGAAGAAAGGCTCGGGCCAAAGCAACCCTACAAAGCCTTCGACCGCTTCGAGTCAAGACTGGTGGGCTATCGGCTATCACGTCGGAGTCGTTGGACGCTCTCGTTCGAGCTACAACACCAACGGTTTCCACCTCTACAAATACACCCTCAAAGACAAGACAGCAAAGGTGCGTGTCGAGGCAACCGACCGCTTTGGTCAGGTCTATGCAACCTCAACCATCACAGCCGACTACGACTACTCGTTGGTTGCACCAAAATAGTAGCGACGTAAATATGTACATATATTTTGTTTTTGAATAAAAAAATAGATATTTTTGCAATAGAAAAGCGAAAAATTTAACCTAAAAATTTATACTATGAAGATTAGTTTTATTGCAAAGGGATTGCTCGTTGTAGCATTGACAGCAATCTTCTGCGTAGCAACCGACGCTACCGTTTCGGCTCAAAAGAAGAAAAAGGAGAAGGCGAAGAAGGAGAAAATCACCGACCCTCGTCTGCTTACGGTAATGAGTATGACAAAGATGTCGAAAGAGAGCCAATACATCGTTAAGAACCGCGCATTGAAGACAAACCACCGCGCAGTACAAGGTTTCGATATCAGCGCCGATGGTACAATGTGGTTCAGCCAGCCAGGACAAACAGGTAAGAATCAGCAGGGTCTGACCAAGATTCACGAGAACTATGTTGTCCGCATCAAGGACGGCAAGCGTGAGACTATGACGCTGCGCTATTTCGGTGGTGCCAACAGTATCTTTGTTGAGAATGCCGAAGATGGCGATTATGTATGGATTGGTAGCAATGGTGACAAATGGAAAGGCAGTTACAACCGTACCCGCACCATTTCGCGCGTACCTTTCACGGTCGATGGCGAGGCCAACAATGGCTATGCAGGTGAAACCTACTTCCTCGGTGGTAACTCGGCTCGCTATGCTCGTCCGGCTATCGATGTTGAGAACGATTTGCTCTGCGTATCGACCCAGAATGCAGGTGCTGTAACGGTACACATCTACAACCTCACGGAGGCTCGCTCTTTGTCAGACAGCAACATCAAGCTCAAAACTACTTGGAAGGGTGAGATGGTTGGCGAGGACGAGGAGACTGTCGTTCGCACCATCAAGGCAAAGGATTTGACCACTTTGGAGCCACTCTACAC
>JAGBWT010000060.1 GCA_017629615.1 Alistipes sp.
CCATTCTCCTCGATGAACGCTTTGCGACGTGCATCCATATCGGCACGGTGTATTTTGTAGAAGGCAACCTTTAATGCCTCGACCTCGTTGCGTAACTCTGCGGAAGGCTCCTCGGAAACCTTCTCTGCAAGACGGGCTAATACGCCCTCCTTGTCGAGTGTTGCGATGTTGTCTGCAACATCCTCCGAGTTCTCAGCAACCGATGAGATAACGGTCTGCTCCTCATTAACTTGTGAATCAATTTCTGTCATAACAGTCTGTTCCACTACGGGAACTTCGATAGTAGTTTTGGTAGCCATAATATGCTCGATTTAGTTTTACACTTTATACCTTTATATGGTATAACCCGACAAAGATAGAAATAAAAACTGAAAACATAAAGCGTAAAACGGAAAACTTTATAAAAAGTTTGGTCTAAAATATATATCTTTGCGCTATGAAAATGCAAAATAGAGTTTTTCGAAAAAGAGAAGTGTCGGTTTGGCTAGCGTTAATTCCGCTGATTGTTTTGGTCGGAATGCTGGCTCTCGTGATAAAAGTTTTTGGCTCGGATGCTATCGAGGGTGGTAGTCAGATTGCGCTGCTCGTGTCGTCGTCGGTTGCAGCTCTTATCGCTGTGACGGTGTGTGGGTACAAGTGGAGTACTCTGGAGCGTGCCATAACTGAGAATATCCACACCTCCTCGTCGGCAATTATAATATTGCTGCTCATTGGCGCGATTGCTGGCACGTGGATGCTGAGTGGTGTTGTACCGACGCTGATGTATTACGGACTGCACATTATTCATCCGAAGGTGTTTCTTGCAGTTGCCTGTCTAATATGTGCTGTTGTGGCGGTTGTTACGGGTAGTTCGTGGACAACAATCGCTACCATTGGAGTCGCTCTTATGGGCGTTGGTGAGGCGCAAGGATTCTCGGAGGGGTGGATTGCAGGTGCGATAATCTCGGGTGCATACTTCGGCGATAAAGTTTCGGCTTTGTCGGATACGACCGTTCTTGCATCGTCTACCGTGAGGGTGCCTCTGTTTGACCATATCAAGTATATGACTATCACGACTGTACCGTCGTTTGTTATCGCTCTTACGGCGTTTGCTGTGGTAAGCCTATTTCACTCGTCAGATAACGCGGCTCAAGTTGTCGAACTCTCCGAAACGCTACAAAATACATTCAACATATCGGTGTGGTTGCTGATTGTGCCAGCCGCTACGATGTTCTTAATCGCGAAGCGTTTGCCTGCTCTTGTGACGCTCTTTATCTCGGTGATTATGGCTTGCGTTGCGATGGTTGTGGCACAGCCTGATATTGTTCGAGAGATTGGCGGCAAGGGTGATTTTGCGGCGTTCCGTGCGTTGCTAACTGTGTGCTCAACTTCAACTGCAATTGACACCGGCAATGCAACTATCAATGAGCTGGTTGCAACATCGGGAATGCAAGGAATGTTGAATACAATTTGGCTCGTGCTTTGTGCAATGTGTTTTGGCGGTGTGATGTCTGGCAGTGGTATGTTGGCAGCCATCACTCAGCTCTTTGCAAAGTTCGTATATCGCACCGCGAGCGTTGTGGCTTCGACGTTGGCTACGGGAGTGTTCGCAAACCTTGTGATAGCCGACCAATATATCGCGATTATTATCACGGGTAATACCTTCCGCGAGCTCTACGAAAAGCGAGGTTTGGAGGG
>JAGBWT010000061.1 GCA_017629615.1 Alistipes sp.
CCAAGCCGATGCCGACCTTCAACGATGGCGACATCGTTCCCGATGTTACCTCGCCGATAGGGTTGCCCTCGGTGTCGGCAATCTTGTATTCGTGGCGCGGAATACCGCGGTCAATCATCTTGAAGCCGACCAACTTGCGCTCTACACCTGCGGCCTTTTGAGCTGCGAGAGTCTCGCGGTCGATAAACTCCTTGCCATCGACAAACTTGGTAATCCAACCCAAGCCTGCCTCGATTGGTGAAGTGGTGTCGCTAATATCGTTGCCATAGAGGCAGAAGCCCTTTTCCAAGCGGAGTGTATCGCGTGCGCCGAGGCCGATATTCTTCAAGCCATACTCCTCGCCTGCCTGCCACAATGCTTGCCACATATGCTCCGAATCCTCGTTGTGGAGATAGATTTCGCAACCGCCTGCGCCCGTGTAGCCAGTGATGGAGAGTATCGCGTCGCAACCTGCAACCTCCATCTGGCGGAAGGTGTAGTACTGCATATCCTCGACAGGCTCGGCACACATCTTTTGTACAATCTTCATAGCCAACGGGCCTTGTACGGCCAACTGACAGATGCGGTCCGATGCATTCTCCAACTCAACGCCTTCGCGCATACCGAACGCTTTGCCCTGCTCGCAGATGTGCGCCCAATCCTTTGCGATGTTGGCGGCATTGACGCAGAGCATATATTTCTTCTCGCTGAAACGGTATACCAACACGTCATCGACGATACCGCCACGACCATTAGGCATAGCCGAGTAGAGAACTTTGCCGTCGTAGAGCGCCGAGCAGTCGTTGGTCATTATGCGCTGCAACAGAGCCAAAGCGTTGTCGCCCTTGACCCAGATTTCGCCCATATGGCTGACGTCAAATACGCCTGCACCGCTGCGCACGGTGAGGTGTTCGTCGTTGATGCCCGAAAACTCGATAGGCATATTGTAGCCCGCAAATTCGGCCATCTTGGCACCTGCGGCAATGTGATAATTTGTAAATGGAGTAGTTTTCATATTGGTTAGATGTTTTGTGTTCTACTTTTGTTCGCGTTCTTCGCGGCGACGGAAGCCTATGCGTGGGCAACGCGTAAACTCCTTGGTGCGGTCGAACAGATAGCGATATGTGGTGTGCATCTTGTGCTTTGTGGCACAGACGTAGCGCTCAATCATACGATTCATTACAGGGTTGAAGTCGCCAATCCACGCAAACTCAATCGTGCGGTAATGGTTGCGGTCGCTACGGATATAAGTTTCGAGAATGTGGCGCATCATACCGCTCTCGATACCCTTGCCCTGAAATTCGGGGGTGATGCCGAAGATGATGCCGAAGATACGGTCGCTCGCTTTGCGCACCTTCAAATCCCACATCAGGCGCAACTTGTTGATAAGACCGAATTTGCCGTTGAACTTACCGATGATGCGGTTGAGGTCGGGTACCATCACAAAGAAACCAATCGGCTCGTCGTTGAAATAGGCAAAGAAGATGATGTTGGGGTCGATAATCGGACGCAACGTATTGACCAACGCCTGCGCCTCCTCCTTCTCCATAGGTTTTACGCCAGAGAACAGAGCCCACGCCTTGTTGTAGATTATGCGGAGATTCTCGGCCGCATCTTCGAGGTTGATGTTGCGCACATCTTCGAAGTGGTAGCCAGGTGTAGACATCACACGCTTCGCCTTTTCGAGTACGACGTCGTTGATTGAGTCGTCGTAGACGCGCCAAAGGTAGGTGTTCTGGTTAAAGTAGTTCTGGAAACCATAGTTCTCGAACAACTCCTTGTAGTATGGTGGGTGGTAAGGGTTGGCGTAGAGCGGTTGAAACTCGTAACCCTGCACAAGCAGACCCCACCACGAGTCGCGCGAGCCAAAGTTTATAGGGCCGTCCATCGCCTCCATACCGCGCGCGGCAAGCCATTCGCGCGATGCGTCGAAGAGCATATTGGCAACCTCCTGCGAATCAATCGACTCGAAGAAGCCGCAACCACCCGTAGGTTGCTCGTTGAGAGCGGCCGTTTCGCGGTTGTAGAAGGCCGCAATACGACCCACAGCCTCGCCCGTGCGGCTATCGACCACATACCATCTGATAGCCTCGCCATCGATGAAGAGTTCGTTGCGCTTGGGGTCGAATACTTTGAGAATATCGTCGTTGAGCGGACATACCCAGTTGCGATTGTCGCGGTATATCGGCCTATCGACATAGAGCCAAATCTTCTCTTCGGCTCGGTTGGTTACCTCTTTAAGAATGTAGTTGCTCATATTGTTTTGTTGTTGTTTGTTTTCGTGGTTTGTTACTCTGCGCTCTCGCCAAGTTCTTTAAGTTTGTCTTTGGCTTTTGTATAGCCCTGCTTGGTTGCTTTACGGAACCAACCAATGGCCGTCGCTCTATCTTTTGCGACACCATTGCCATAGAGGTAGCATAGACCTAAACTGTATTGAGCATTTTTGTAGTGACCTTTCTCGGCGGCGTTGCGATACCATTTTACAGCCTCGGCATAATCCTGTGCAACTCCTTGTCCGTCATAATAACAATTTCCCAAATTACTTTGAGCCATGACATTACCCTGTATGGCAGCCTTGCGATACCATTTGGCGGCCTCGGTATAATTTTTTGCTACTCCCAGACCATGTTTATAACAGAAACCTAAATTATTTTGTGATTGTTCGTGGCCCTGTTCGGCAGCCTTGTGATACCACTTAATCGCTTCTGTATCACTTTTTGTAAGACCATACCCATTTCTATAACACCAACCTAAACGGAATTGTGCTTCGGCATATCCCTTCTCGGCGGCCTCGCGTATAAAAGGTATAGCCTCGGCATAGCGTTTTTGGAAATATAACGATTTGCCTTTTTGATAAATCTCTTTGACTACGGTCGATGGTTGAATTGTGGAGGTCACCGCTACTGCATCGTGTGCTAAACGGAAGCCGTTGTAGCTGCCCCAACTTGACGGCGTGTTGCAGACACGACTCGAAACGCGACAGCCCTCCGCGTAGTCGTTCCAACTACCTCCACGCAACACGCGGTAAGAGCCACTACTTGGTCCCGTAGGGTTTGTCTGCGATGCGCTACTGTAATCATCATACCGATCTTGACAACTCTCGTAGACATTGCCACTCATATCGTAGATACCGAGTTCGTTTGGTTGCTTTTGACCAACAGAGTGAGTTTTGTCACCGCTATTGCTACCATACCACGCAACTGCGCCAATATCATTACTACCGCTATATTTATAGCCTTTGCTCTTTGC
>JAGBWT010000062.1 GCA_017629615.1 Alistipes sp.
AAGGCTGTACATACGGCACACGAGGCAGGTTTCGACAGCGTTGAGGTACACGCAGGTCACGGCTATCTGATTTCGCAATTCCTATCGCCGTGGACCAACCGTCGTCGCGACGAGTTTGGAGGCTCGCTCGAAAATCGTATGCGCTTTATGAAGATGTGCTTGGAGGAGACGATGGAGGCTGCCGCAAAGTGCAATATGGCCGTACTCGTCAAGCACAATATGGAGGACGGTTTCAAGAGCGGTATCCAAATCCCGGAGAGCATCGAGATTGCCAAAGAGATTGAGAAGTTTGGCGTTCACGGCATCGTACTCTCGTCGGGCTTCGTTTCGCGTGCGCCAATGGCCGTTATGCGAGGTCGTATCCCAACCAAAACTATGGGATATTATATGGGTTGGAATGAGTGGTTGCAGAAGATTGTCGTATCGCTATTCGGCCAATGGATGATTAAGGATTACGACTTCGAAGAGTGCTTCTTCCTCGAAAATGCAAAGAAGTTCCGCGCTGCGCTCAAAGGTCCGCTCGTATATGTTGGCGGATTGGTATCGCGCGAAGGTATGGAGCGTGTATTGGACGAGGGCTTCGAGATGTTGCAGATGGCTCGCGCACTAATCAACGACCCTGCCTTTATCAACAAACTGCGCGAGGGCGACTTTACAACCCGTGCAGGTTGCGACCATCGCGACTACTGCATCGCCCGTATGTATTCGGACAAGATGATGTGTTGCCACAACTGCAAAGAGCATATTCCGGAGAGGTTGTGGAAGGAGTTGCGTAAAATCAAGTAGAGATGAGACGCGGAGAGGTTGTAAGAGGTTCAAAGACAGCACTCGTAACAGGTGCTTCGACAGGCATTGGACGTTGCTATGCCGAGCAGTTGGCCAAATTGGGCTACAATCTGCTTATCGTAAGCCGTTCGGAGGAGGGGTTAGAAGATGTTGCTGCCGATATTACGGCAAAACACTCTGTCAAGGTTGATGTGCTTGCCAAAGATTTGGCGACCACAACCGCAGGCGAGGAGCTGTTTACCTGGTGCAAGGAGCGAGGCTACACAATCGACGTTCTAATCAACAATGCCGGTATGTTCTCGTTCTGCGATATAGTTGACACACCAACCGAGCGCATCTGTCGCACAATATGTCTGCACGACATAACCAACACAATACTCTGTCAGCTCTTTGCTCGCGATATGGCAGAACGAGGTGGAGGCTACATACTCAATATGTCGTCATTCTCGATATGGATGCCATTTCCTGGATTGGCCCTTTACAGCGCAAGCAAGGCCTACCTGAAAAGTTTTTCGGTCGCCTTCGCCAAAGAGGTGCGCGACAAGCGAGTCTATGTCACGGCTGTATGCCCTGCCGGTATAGCAACCGACCTCTATGGACTAAATAGACATTGGCAAGGCATCGGTTTGAAGTTGCACGCACTATCGACGCCCGATTTCTGCGCACGTCGAGGCCTGAACTCGCTCTGGAAGCGTCGTCGATGCGTTGTCCCCGATTGGTGGATGCGACTATTTATACCGATATGTTTGGCTCTGCCGTCGTTTGCAATGCGTTGGCTTCGCAACTACACCAACAAATGGCAACATTAGCCTGTCACGAAAGGTGAACTGTTTTCTATTTCAGTTTAACAATATGAAGAAATTTCTACACTCTTTATTTATTGGATTTATCCTCTGCTCAATACTCATCTCGCCCGCCTGCTCGGACAAAGACTCGGGTTTGGAGGAGCCTGAAACGCCAAACGAGCAACCAGACCCAACACCAACAAAAGCTCCATTCAAACTCACCATATCGGAGGTTACGGCCACAACTGCCCGCCTCTCCATATCGCCCGTCGATAAGGGCTCGACATACTACTTCGACCTTCTGCGCGAAGATATTTTCGAGGAGTACAACGAACGAAAGGGTTTTCAGCACTTCTTCGACAGCACGGTAGATTGGCTTATCGAAAGCAATTCGATGACCAAAGAGCAGGTGTTGCAGCGCATTCTATCGGCAGGCGACGACTCGTATGGTTTCACCAACCTCAAAGCCGGCACCACCTACTATGGTGTAGCAATGGGAATCGACAAAAATAGAGGTTTGATAAACAGTGATATTGTTTTCACAAAATTCTCGACCGAGGAGGCTGCGGTCTCGGACAATACGTTCGACATATCGGTCAGCAACCAAACCTACACCGGCACTTCGTATAGCGTCACGCCAACAAATATCGATGAAACGTATGTACTCATCGCTTGGAATAAGGCCATAGTGGACCAACTTGGCGATGAGGCTTTTATCGAACACTGTTTGAAATCGCGTAGCGACATCGAGAACTATGTTGTTACGGGCAAACAGATGGGAACGCTTAAAGATTGCGTTCCAAACCGCAGTTACTACCTCGTAGCATTTGGTTACGAAGGCGGTTTGGCTACTACGCCGCTTACGAAGGTCGAATTTACGACAAAGTCGGGTGGCGACCCTGCGTTGTGCAACTTCACGTTCGAGGTCAGCGACATACAGTACGACCGCGCCTATATGAAGGTAACCCCTTCGAGGCCATACAACGTCTTCTTTTGGAGCGTAGTCGAGAAGCAACTCTACGAGCAACTCTCGGCAACCGTAGGTGCCGACAAAGCGATGGAGGCCGTATTGGAGGAGAGCATAGCACCTTTTGCCGAAGACTTTGGCAACATATACGATGCTTTGGAGATGATTAGTTCGTATGGCGATGTTAGCGTCGAAGGAACAACCTATGGTCTGACACAAGGCACCGAATATATACCGTGGGCCGTATGTATCGACAACGACGGCAAGGCTGCTGCAAAGTTTATTATGGGCGAGAGTTTTACGACCAAAGTAGATAACATTGCCGAGTGTAAGGTTGCGGTTAAGGGTAGCTACTCTATGGGTGGCGATGGTCTTGCCGTAGTTCGTTCGACCGCTACCCCCGACAGCAACTGCGCAGGATATTACAACGTCATTTTCCAGGGCGATTTGTCGGACGCAAGCCGACAGTCGCTGCTCAACAACATTTTGCGCGACGACTATTTCAAAAACAAACCTGTTGTCGAATTTAGCAAATGTGCTTGGGGTCAGCCACTCTCGGCCATAGCCGTAGGTTACGACGAAAAGGGCAACTTTGGTGAGATTGCAATCGACGTCTTTACTCCGACAAAGGAGTAGGCGGCTGTTTGGATAGCACAGAAGAGAGATAAAAGGGATTGTTGTTTAACAATCCCTTTTATCCTATAATAAATATGGTAGGCCGTTTCTGAATATCGGGCAACCCTCTGCGTCGCCACTCGGCAATCGTTGCCGTCGAAATCAACTCGTCGGGCGAAGTTATATCACAAGCGACACACAAACGAGTTGCAGGAGAACAGGTGTGCAATATCTGCTCCATCAGTTTCACGTTGCGATATGGGGCTTCGATTAGGGCTTGCGACTGATGTTCGCTCTGCGCTCGACTTTCGAGTCGCTTAATGGCTCGCGAGCGGTCGGGCTCTTTGATTGGCAGATAGCCATTAAAAGCAAACGATTGACCACTCAAACCCGAGGCCATAACAGCCATAAGAATCGACGACGGACCAACAAGTGGCACTACCCTTATACCCCGCTTGTGACACAACTCGACAACAGCCTGACCAGGGTCGGCCACAGCCGGCACTCCTGCCTCCGAAATCACACCTGCATTGCGACCCTGCATAATAGGCTCAACCATCTGCGCGATGGCAGCAGGCGAGGTCGTATGCTCGTTGAGTTCGACAAACAGCGCATCGTCGATACGACGTGCATAGCCCGACTTTGAGAGAAAGCGACGAGCCGAACGCGTATTCTCGACAATAAAGTAGTCGAGCGAATCGATGATTGTCTGATTGGCTGCGGGGGTTACATCGGCAACCGCACTTTGGTCGCAAATGGGACAAGGTATCAGGTAGAGTATTCCGGCCATTTATTCGTTGATATATATACGTTTAACACGTTTCGACACGGAGGTTAGTACCTCGTATGGTATCGTATCGAGGATAGCAGCCATAGCCTCGGGGCTATTGTCGGCCACAGGCGAGAAGATTATTACATCGTCGCCCTCCGATGCACCCTCGATATCGGTCACATCAATCATACAACTATCCATACACACGCGACCTACCGTCGGAGCCTTCTTGTCGCCGACAATCATCGACCAACGGCCACAACCCAGATGGCGGTCAAAGCCATCGGCATAGCCAACAGGTATGGTAGCGATACGGCTACGGCGGGTCAATAGACCCTGACGGCCATAACCGACCGTTTCGCCCGCTTCGAGAGTGCGAATCTGAACTATACGCGTACGCAACGTCGAGACCGCTTCGAGGGCAGAGTTGTGGTTGTAGCCAAAGCCATACATACCCAATCCAAGACGGCACATATCGAAGTGAGCCTCCGGAAAACGCACAATAGCAGCCGAGGCAGCAGCGTGACGCAACACACGATATGGCAGATGGTCGGCAATTTGAGTGCTGATACTATCGAACAGCGCAATTTGCGAGCGCGTAAATTGGTCTTGCGACTCATCGTCGGCTACGCACAAGTGGGTAAAGAGCGAGGCGACACGGACAAACGGTGCATATTCGTCGAGTCTTGCAAGAAGTGCCTCAATATCTTTGGCCTCAAATCCAAGACGATGCATACCCGTATCGAGTTTGATATGAATCGGATAGTGCTGCGCGCCATAGGCCTTAACAGCCTTAACAAAGGCATCGAGTGAGCGCAAACTATAAATTTCGGGTTCGAGCGAGGCGGCAACCATCGCATCGAAACTCTCCTCGTCGGCATTAAGCACAACGATAGGCATATCGACTCCACCGTCGCGAAGCACAACACCCTCGTCGGCAAACGCAACAGCCAACCAATTCACGCCCTGACGTTGCAACATCTGCGCAACCTCAACCTCGCCAGCCCCATATCCCGAGGCCTTGACCATAGCCACAAGACGTGTTGATGGGTGCATAAACGAACGGAAGTAGTTGATATTGCGCTCCATCGCCTTCAAATTAACCTCCAACACCGTTGTATGGCTCTTCAAACAGAGGCGGTGCGAAATTCGTTCGGTCTGCGACTGACGATTGCCTTTGATAAGGATTATCGAGTCGGCAAAATCGGCTGTCTGCAAGTTGGCAAGCAACTCCTCCGTTGCGCCATAAAAGCGGCTCGGTATCGTAAAACAGTCGTGTGCCGAGGCGATATTCGGACCTATACCGATAAGCAAATCGACACCAGCATCGACAGCCAAACGATTAACTCTTTCGTAGAGTTGGTCGAGCGGCAAACCACTCTGTAATATATCGGAGAGTATCAGCACCTTGCGACGCGACGAGGCAAGCGACTGCATACGGTCGAGAGCAATAGCAAGCGAATTGATATCCGAATTGTAGGAGTCGTCGATAATCGTTGAACCTGCCACACCCTCCTTTATCTCCAAACGCATAGCAACAGGTGACAGCGAGGCGTAGTCGGGCTGTGGCCACTCCATCACGCGGCAGAACGAAGCGACAGTCTGGGCATTACGCACCGAGGCGCTGTCGGCCACAAAATCGACCTCCTCTTCGGCTGCATCGACAGCAACAACTTTGGCAGGAACGCTCTCGCACACAGACTTTTGTAGGCCCTCATAGTCGGAGTGATAGATAAGCATATCGGCCGATTTGGCGAGTTGCAGTTTTTCGGCAGCCTTCTCTTCGAGCGAAGTAAAGTTCTCCTGATGTGCATCGCCAAGCGAGGTAAATATCACCACATTGGGGCGCACCATCGCTTCGAGGCGCTCCATCTCGCCACATTGCGAGATACCCGTTTCGATAAGTGCCACATCGGCCCTCTCGTCGAGCATCAATAGCGACAATGCGACACCGAGTTGCGAATTATAACTGCGTGGCGAGCGGAACAGACGCACCGACGACGGAGCGCACTGCGCAATCCACTCCTTGACAACCGTCTTACCATTGGAGCCTGTGATAGCGACCACCAAGCCCTCGAAACGCGAGCGATTATGAGCCGCCAATCGTTGGAGAGCCGTAAGCGACTCCTCAACCACAACGGCACCACAATCGGCCGGCAGAGGCATCTCGCGCTCAACCATAAAGGCACGAGTACCACGCGCAAGCATCGACTCCACAAAATCGTGGGCATCGTGATTCAAGCCATTGATTGCCACAAACATCGCTTCGGCCGACACCGCACAACTACGGCTGTCGGTTATGACCGACGACACCTCCATATCGCAACCACAAAGGCGACCGCCACAAATCTTGGCTATGTCCGACAAGAGAAATTTCATCGTTATATATCGCTAATTTTATATTCCGAACGTAACTATCGTAATGCCCGAGCCTCCTCTATCGGGGTGGTCATCAACCGCACTATCAACCTCGGGCAACGAACGCAGATAGCGACGCACCTCCTCCTTTAATGCACCCGTACCCTTGCCGTGGAGAATCGTCACCGACCCAACACCGACCATCAGTGCATCATCGACCAATGCCTGCACCTTTGCTATGGCATCGACCACGCGTTCGCCTCGAATATCGAGTGACGAGCGGAAATTAAGACGACGCTGCGATATGTCGGAGGCGATGACCGTACGCGGTGTTTCGGGACGAGTCATACGCTTATATTCGGTCGAGGATATAACCTCCAAGCGGTCGGCATCGACCGTCGTAAGGATTTGGCCGAATGCAATTTGCGCCTTTTTACCACGCAACGACTGCACAACGCCTGCCCCCTCGTGACCTTTGAGTCGAACCTTTGAGCCAACCTCCAACGGAAGGCTCTTCTTCTCGACTACCGTAGCAGCCGCATCGCCCTCTTGGGTGCGATTTGTCTTGCGCTCCTCGCGACGCTGACGACGACGCTCCAAACGCGCCATCTCTCGCTCGATGCGCTCTGTCTCGGCCGTCGAGTCGCTCTGCTCGACACTCTGCTTAAACTCCTCGAAGTTGCGACGCACAAGGCGTGTCTGCTCGCGCTCGGCTTGCGATTCTCGGATACTCTTTATGGTCGATTCGATTTGGCGGTTAGCCTCGGCTATCAACTGCTTGGCCTGCTGCTTGGCATCGTGCAGAATTACACGGCGCTCCTCGCGGATTGCAGCCAACTGCTCACGATAGTTACTCTCCAACTCCTCAACCTTGCGGTCGGTCTGGCGAATACGCTCACGCTTCTGCTCCCAATAGCGCTTATCGCGAGCAATATCGCGCAACTGCTTCTCCATATCGACGTGGTCGGAACCCGCCTTCTCGCGTGCTGCGACGATTATCGACTCGGGCAGACCTATTTTGCGGGCTATCTCGATGGCAAACGAACTGCCGGGCTTACCCGTTTCGAGGCGGAACAGAGGTCGGATATTCTGAACATCGAACATCATCGCGCCATTAACCACACCCTCGGTCGACGAGGCGTAGTACTTTATGTTGGAGTAGTGGGTCGTAATAACACCAAAGCAGCCGCTATCGACCAACCTTTCGAGTATGGCCTCGGCAATCGATGCACCGATAACAGGCTCCGTTCCCGAGCCAAACTCGTCGATAAGCACCAACGTCGAACGGTCGGCACCCGAAAGCATCGCCTTCATATTGAGCAGATGCGAAGAGTAGGTCGAGAGGTCGTTCTCGATAGATTGCTGGTCGCCAATATCGATATATAGTTTGCTGAACAGCGGCAACTCACTCGCAGGCGAAGCGGTAATCGGGAAGCCGCACTGGTACATATATTGTATAAGGCCGAAAGTTTTGAGGCAGACCGATTTTCCGCCTGCATTAGGGCCCGATATAATCAAAA
>JAGBWT010000063.1 GCA_017629615.1 Alistipes sp.
GTCTATGCAGGTTCGTTCTACGCCTTCTCGATATGGATAGGCCTTGGCGTGTTGGCTCTCTATGGTGCGTTGAAGCAAGTGCTGGGCCGAGAGTCGATAGCACCGGCTTTGGCGGCAACGTTGCTCGGAGCAGCCGTTCCGGGTATCCTCTGTGCCGAGAATTGGGACGACCACGACCGTTCGCACCGCTCGATGGCTCGCGACGTGGGCTACAACTACCTTACCTCGATTGTCGAAAAGGAGGGTGTTAGTCCGATTATAGTCAATTATGGCGACAACGACACCTTCCCGCTGTGGTTCAATCAGGAGGTCGATGGCGTGCGTACCGATGTGCGCATTATGAACTCGTCGTATCTCGACGGAGAGTGGTATGTCGATGAGATGAAGTGCAAGGCCAACAATGCCGATGGTATCCCGTTCTCGCTTTCGCGCGATAAATATACCTTTGTGAACGATTGGCTGCCTGTCGAACAGCGTGTCGATTATGCGGTCGATGCCAAAGAGGTGATGGCCTTTATTGCAAGTGACGATAAGCGCACCAAAATCGACGCAGGCTTGGGTCTTTCAGACTATGTGCCGACCAAGCGTATAGCACTTCCGGTCGATAAGGAGGCCGCTATCGCCTCGGGTATAGTCCGCGAGGAGGAGCGTGACCTAATGGTCGATACGGTCTATATCGAGTTGCGCAAGGGGTCGATTTCGCGCTCGGAGTTGATGTTGCTCGATATGTTGGCTCACTTCGATTGGAAGCGCCCGATATACTTCACGCAGGTCTATATCCTCCAAAACTTTGGTCTGCTCGACTATCTGCAATTCGATGGATATAGTTACCGTTTTGTGCCAATCCTCACCCCTTACGAATCGTCGTGGTCGGTGGGTCGTATCAATGCCGACTATGCCTACGATGTGCTGATGAATAAGATGCGCTACGGCAATCTGCAAGACCCGCGTGCCTATGTTGATTCGTTTACGCAGTACAACCTGATGGTATCGCGTGCTCGCGAGTCGTTTGCGCGTGTGGCCAACGAATATATCCGTCGCTCACAGAACGAGAAGCGTGAAGGTCGCGAGGAGGCTGCCAATGCATCGCTGTTGCGTGCCGAGGAGTTGCTCGACCGAGGCCTTGCGGTGTTGCCACCGTCGCAAATTCGCTTTACCGAGGCCAATACCTACCCATTCATCGAGTCCTACTACTCGCTTGGTGCCGACGACAAGGGCGATGCTCTGCTCTTGGCCTATGCCGACAACCTTATCGACTATATCGAGTACTATTTGCAGTTCGAAGGTGTGTATGGCGACCTGGTCAATGATGTGATGGGCGAGAAGATTGACGAGTTGTGGCAGACCTACTATCTGGCGGCCTATGCCGACCGTCAGGAGGTTGTGGCAAGCCTTAACGAATACTTCCGCTCACTCGGTATCGAGGATAAGGATTTGATATTGACCGATGCCGAGAAGGAGGCTGCGGCAAAGGCTGCCAATGCGGCCGAGGCTACTGATTCGACAAAAATATAAAACGAAATAATAATGGAAAAGAGTAAATTGCAACTTTACAATACGCTCACTCGTCGCAAGGAGGAGTTTGAGCCTATCAACGAGGGTCGCGTGGGTATGTATGTCTGCGGACCGACCGTCTATGGCGACCCGCATTTGGGTCACACTCGTCCGGCTATTACGTTCGACCTGCTGTTCCGCTACTTGAAGGCCGAGGGCTATAAGGTGCGCTATGTGCGTAATATTACCGACGTCGGTCACCTCGAACACGATGCCGACGAGGGCGAGGATAAAATCGCAAAGAAGGCCCGTTTGGAGCAGTTGGAACCTATGGAGGTTGCTCACTACTATACGGAGCGTTACAAGACCTTTATGGCAAAGTTGGGCGTGCAAACCCCTTCGATTGAGCCTCACGCATCGGGCCATATCATCGAGCAGATTGACTTCGTAAAACGTATTCTCGATGCGGGTTATGCCTACGAGTCGAATGGCTCAATCTACTTCGATGTCGAGAAGTA
>JAGBWT010000064.1 GCA_017629615.1 Alistipes sp.
ACGGACAGTTACAACTTTATGTTGATTATAGAGATTTCATGTATGTATACGCTATTGAACCAAGAGAATAAACAAAGGTAATAAATAATGGTGTTTATATACATATTTACACAACATCAGCCCATTACCGCTGATAGAGGTCGTTGCTCGCGGCTGGAAGCCGCGTTTACAAGTCTGACCCTCCCCTAAATCCCCTCCTCGGGAGGGGACTTGGTCGCTTCGCTCCGAAAAGCGGTATAAAGCCCTAAATAATACCGACACATCTTTTTCGGTTATTTTTTGTCGTTTAGCAATAAACCGCAGCCATCGTGCGTTTATTTGGCAAAACAAACTTTGAAACAAAAACAGTATCGCTATGAAACAAACACTTATAACCGTTGCCATCTGCACCCTCTCGGCTGCTTTTGGCGCAGGCGTATCAACCCTGCTCACACTAACAACCACCGACGACAACTCCACATCGTCGCAACCCGCAACAGCCATCGTATCGAACACCGCACCAGCCCTCGGAGCGCACTTCACCTCGTACGAGCAGGGCAACTACCCCGACCTGACCTACGCGGCCGAGAATGCCGTACGCGCGGTAGTCGGCATCGAGGTTATCTCGGAAATCGACATTCCGCAACGTGGCTACAACCCCTTCTTCGACTTCTTCGGAATCCCGCAACAGCAGGGAGGTATGCGTCGTCACGAACAGCGTTCGGGCGGCTCGGGCGTAATCATCTCAACCGACGGCTATATCGTAACCAACAATCACGTCGTGGAACACGCTACGAAGTTGCGCGTACGCCTCAACGACGACCGCTCGTTCGATGCCCGCATCATTGGTCGTGACCCTGCAACCGACATCGCCCTCATAAAGGTTGATGCCGAGGCTCTGCCAACGCTTGCCTTCGGAAGTTCCGACGCTCTGCGACTTGGTGAGTGGGTGCTGGCCATAGGCTCGCCATTCGACCTGCAATCGACAATCACCGCAGGTATCGTAAGTGCAAAGGCTCGTCGCCTCGACGTTATACCGAGCGAGTTCCGCCTCGAATCGTTTATACAGACCGACGCAGCCGTAAATCCAGGCAACTCGGGTGGCGCGCTCGTAAATTCGCGTGGCGAATTGGTCGGCATCAACACCGTTATCAAATCATCGACAGGCAGTTATATCGGCTACTCGTTTGCCGTACCCGAGAGCATCGTAAGCAAGGTTGTTAGCGATTTGAAGGAGTTTGGTATCGTACAGCGTGCATTGCTCGGCATATCGTACAGCTACATCAACCAGGACTTTATCGACAATATGGGCGAGCAGACCGGCATTACCCAGGTAGGTGGCGTGTATGTCGCTTCGGTTGTCGATGGCGGTGCGGCTTCGGAGGCCGGCATACGCAAAGGCGACGTAATAATCGAGATTGACGGCATCAAAATCGACTCGCCAACACTCATCGGAGAGTTGATTGGCAAACACCGTCCAAACGACAAAGTAAAAATTTCTGTAAAAAGAGGCGAAAATGTGAAACATTTTGATGTCGTTTTGCGTAATAAGGCCGGAAAAGCCGAGTTGCTCAACCGCGATGCAGTAGATGTTGTCGAGGCGCTCGGTGGCAAATTCTCCGATGCCGGCACAAAATTGTGCAAGCAGTTGGATATCGAGGGTGGCGTTTGTGTCGAAGCCATAAAGAGCGGAGGCCTGCTGTCAAGAGCCAGAGTCAGAGAGGGTTTTGTGATTACACATATCAACGACCGCAAAGTTCTGAACACAACCGACCTCAACCGACTCTCCGAGAAGATTCGCTCGATTGACGGTGTATATCCAAACGGACGAGCAGCAAGTTATATGGTTGTTGAGTAGCAACAGAGTGCAATTTTTATCTGTCGCCCACAACAAATGAAGAACAAACAATAAAGAAAGATAGATTAAGATGCGTCAGTTAAAAATTACAAAGTCCATTACCAACCGCGAAAGTGCGTCGTTGGATAAGTACTTGCAAGAGATTGGCAAAGAGGATTTGATTACCGTTGAGGAGGAGGTAGAACTCGCCCAACGT
>JAGBWT010000065.1 GCA_017629615.1 Alistipes sp.
CGACCCTAACAAAAAAGGCCACCCCCAGGTGACCCAAAATTGATTTTAGGCAGGATTATACAACGCTCAACGAAATTGGCCGCGATGGGCTGTACTTGCTGTACTGCTCATTGCGGCCATATTTAGTTAGCGGAAGTAGAATCCGCATAAAATCAATTTAGAACGAGATGCGATACGGCATATACGCCTGCACACCCTCTCGCGTAAGTTCCTGACGGATAGCCTCGTACTCGGCCGAAACAGAGCCAAACTCCTCGCCGATAACGACGCTGCGAGCCTGTGCGCCCATAGCCTTCATAAATGCTACAAACGGAGTGAGTTCGCCTGCCACAACCTCGACGCGGAAGTCGTTGGCGATACCCGCCTTATCGGCCGCCAAAGCGATAGCCGACTTCAAGCCGCCATTGGCATCGGCCAAGCCGATTTTGACAGCCTCTACGCCGCTCCATACGCGACCCTCGGCAATCTCAAAGACCTTCTCCTTCGGCATATTACGACCTGCCGCAACCTTACCCACGAAGGCCTCGTAGACCTTATCGACCGAAGCGATAAGTTTGGACCTTTCGAGTGGAGTGACACCGCGAAGTTGCAAGCCAAAGATGTTGGAACCCATATCGGCCGAGGTGTTGGTCTTGACACCGTCGGTGGTGATGCCCAACTTGTTTTTCAGCATATCGCCACCCTCGATAAGCAGACCAAAGACACCAATCGAGCCTGTCAGCGTCAGGCGGTCGGCGATGATTGCATCGGCAGGGGCGGAGATATAGTAGCCACCACTTGCGGCGTAGCCACCCATCGAAACGATAACCGGCTTCTCGGCTTTGAGCAGCTCAACCTCGCGCCAAATAACATCGCTGGCCAATGCGCTGCCACCAGGCGAATTTACGCGCAACACGACAGCCTTAATATCCTCATTCTTACGAGCTTTGGCGATAGTGTTGGCGAGCGTTGTGCCGTAGATTAAGCCATCGGCACCCTCGACGTCGCCATCGACAATCTGACCGTCGGCATAGACTACACCGATAGCCGGCGAAGCGATTTTCGAGAGGTCGGCGTCCACCAGCGAGCAGTAGTCGCCCAGAGCCACCATCTCGTACTCGCCAAGCGCACTCTTCTCAACACCAAGCTCGGCAAAGATGCCCTCCATCTGGTCGCGATAGAGCAGACCATCGACAAAGCCGCACGCCAGAGCCTCCTCGGCCGAAGTCACCGAGAGGTTGTCGGCATAGCGGTTGAGCGTTGCAGCGTCGATACCGCGAGCCTCCGACACGGTCTCAACAACCACCTGCCAGATATTTTTGGTCAGGTCGGTCATCTGACGACGGTTGGCCTCCGACATCTTGTTCATAATGTATGGCTCAACGGCACTCTTATATTTACAGGTCGAAGGGCGGAAGGCCTCGCACTTGACACCCAACTTGTCGAACGCATTTTTGAAGAAGAGGCTCGTCGATGCCATACCAACCCACTCGAAGCCACCCTCGGGTTGGAGGTAGATTTTGTCGGCCACCGAAGCAAGGTAGTAGCCGCCCTGCGAGTAGCTGTCGTTGTAGGCAACAACAAACTTACCGCTCTGCTTGAAGTGGGCAATAGCTTCGCGAATCTCCTCTATCGCCGCACTCGAAACAGCCGGAGCAGAGAGGTTGTTGATGTTGATGTAGATACCTTTGATGCGGTCGTCGGTCTCGGCCGCCTCGATTGCACCCAAAACGTTGAGCAACGTAACGTTACGCGCTGCATTCATAGTCGCGAAGTCGAAGTTCGCAAATGGGTTGGCCTGTGGTGCATCGGTGATATTGTCGGCCAAGTCGATTTTCAAAATCGAGTTGGGAGCAACCGCAACATTCGTTGTGCCGAGAGCCGAGAAGCTCATCATTATCACAAACCACATAAAACCCGAAATCATACCATTGGTGAAGATGGCAAGCAACGTTGCCAAAAACACCTTCATAAAGGTCAATTCACTCTTCATAATATTCTGTTTTTAACGTTTATTTTATTTGACGAACAATGGGAGCAATTTGCTACAAAAAGGCAATTTTTTGCGACAAACCCCCAAAAACTGTTATTGCCAACTGCAAATATAAACACTTTTATCAGATAATGTGCAAAAAAAGCCCATTTTTCCACGCCCCAACTAAATAATTTTCTTCGTCGAAAAGCCCCTCACACACGCTTTACAACCGCCCGACTTACAATTTGAAACCCAAATCGGGGGAGGCGTAGCTTAATGTTTTTAACAAATGTGGGGGCAAAGTTGAATATTTTGTCGCTTTTGGGCTGAAAAAACCAAGAAAATAACTACCTTTGCACTACGGGCACTTATACTTTTTAAGTGAGGGGGTGCTTTGGCTGGGGAGTGCTGGGGAGATTGAGTAGACTGGGTAGACTGAAACCCCTAACGACACTAACCGACGACAACTGACGCACGAAGCAAGAGCAGAAGCAAAATTTATTTTGATTATGCCTTGCAAGAAGGAAGAAAATGGAACATTAAGCCGAGAGCAGAGGGTGCTTGCACACTATGCCGAGGCGCGAAGGAGGAAAAGCCCTCGAAGAGGGATTAACGCCCTTAACGACCCTAA
>JAGBWT010000066.1 GCA_017629615.1 Alistipes sp.
CATCGTCGGGGGTCGAGGGGGTTGAAGATAGATGGTAAATCATCGTCGTGTTTGGTGTGGGGGGGGGGGGTTAGGGGTTGGTAGGGGCGTTAAGGGCGTTAGGGGCGTTAGGGGCAGATTGAGTAGATTGAGTAGATTGAGTAGATTGAGTAGATTGAGTAGATTGGGTAGATTGAAAGACAGGCTACCCAGGCTACTCACTCTACCCACTTCGTACTGCCCATTGCGGGCAAAAACGTTAGCGGAAGCAAAGACCTTATAAAATCAATTTACGCCAAAATCACGCAACGCATCATTCAACGTCGTCTTCTTATCGGTAGACTCTTTACGCTTGCCGATAATCAAAGCACACGCGACGTTGAACTCTCCGGCAGGAAACTTCTTTGGGTAGGTTCCCGGGATAACGACAGAGCGTGCAGGGACATAACCCTTGTATGTTACAGGCTCATCGCCCGTAACGTCGATAATATGGGTTGAGCCCGTGATTACGGTATTCGAACCGATAACCGCCTCGCGACAGATGTGCGCACCCTCGACGATGATGGCACGCGAGCCGATAAAGCAGTTATCCTCAACGATTACGGGTGCTGCTTGGATAGGCTCCAAAACGCCTCCGATACCGACACCGCCCGAGAGGTGAACATTCTTACCGATTTGGGCGCACGAGCCTACGGTTGCCCAAGTATCGACCATTGTACCCGTATCGACATAGGCACCGATATTAACATAGGAAGGCATCAGCACCGCACCCGAAGCGATATATGCGCCATAGCGGGCCATTGCGTGAGGCACTACACGCACTCCGAGAGTCTCGTAGTCGTGCTTCAACTCGATTTTGTCGTACCACTCCAATTCGCCGGCACGCATCGTACGCATCTTTTGGATTGGGAAGTAGAGAATAATCGCCTTCTTCACCCACTCATTCACCTGCCACTCGCTATTTTCGAGGTTGATAGGCTCGGCGCATCGCAACTCACCCTTATCGACAGCCTCAACGACGGCACGAATTGCCGTGCGCACCTCTTCTGCTTCGAGCATCGCGCGATTTTCCCACGCCTGCTCTACAATCTCTTTAAGTTTTGTATAGTCCATTATCATATATGTTTCGTGTACAAACCATACAAAGGTATAAAAAAGTTGCAAAATCGACAACTCACAGCGCAGCTATTATTGACCAATGTGCAAATATTTGCTATATTTGCAGTGAAAAAAACAAGGAGCGCTATGAAAAAGGCTGTAAAAACTATTTTTAAGGTAATATTTTTGGTAGCCGTATGCTATGCAGCAGGCTACGGAACAGGCAAACTCATTCGTAATATGACAACGATAAAATACCCTCACACCGAGCGCGAAGCGGTCTCGGACAACTATTTCGGCACCGAGATTGCCGACCCATACCGCTGGCTCGAAGACGACCGCTCGGAGCGCACAGCCGCTTGGGTCGAGGCGCAGAACAAGGTAACTTTCGACTACCTCGGTTCGCTCTCCTCGCGCGATGCGATACACGCCCGCCTGACCGAACTCTACAACTATCCGACCGAGAGCGCACCGACAAAGCGTGGCGATTGGTACTACATCTCGCGCAACAGCGGTCTGCAAAACCAGAGCGTACTCTATCGCAAGCGCTCGCTCGATGCCACCGAAGAGGAGGTCTTTCTCGACCCTAACACCCTCTCGGAGGACGGCACAGTAGCACTCAACTCGGGAGCCTTCACCAAAGATGGTCGTCTGTTTGCCTACTCGCTCGCTTCGGCAGGCTCGGATTGGGTCGAGATTAAGGTCCTCGACACCGAGACTATGCAGCACCTCTCCGACCACATCAAGTGGGTAAAGTTCTCGGGTGCTTCGTGGAGTCGCGACGGCAAGGGCTTTTATTATAGTGCCTACGACGCTCCGAAGGAGGGCGATGCGCTCTACTCGGCACAGAATACCAACCAGAAGGTCTACTACCACCGAATTGGCACACCTCAATCGGCCGACAAGTTGATTTATGCCGATGCAGCCAATCCGCTACGCTACCACCACGGCGGCGAGAGCGAGGACGGTCGCTGGGTCTTCATCACCACCTCGGCCGGCACATCGGGTACCGAGATATTGTTCAAGCGCAAGGGCGAGCGTAAGTTCCGCACCCTCTTCAAGGGCTTCGACTACGACTACGCACTGCTCGATTGTTACGACGACCGCCTGCTCGTGATGACCAACGACAATGCGGCCAACTATCGCCTCGTCGAGGTCGAACTTACGACGGGTCGTCAGCGCGACATTATCCCCGAGGGCAAATCGCTCCTCGAAGGGGTCGGCACTGCGGGCAAATATCTCTTTGCCGAGTATCTGATTGATGCACAAAACAAGATTTTCCAATACGACCGCAACGGCAAACTCGTTCGCGAGGTTGCTCTGCCAATTATCGGTTCGGTGGGTGGCTTCGATGGCGAGCGCGAGGATACCGAGGTCTACTATGCCGTAGCCAACTACACCTCGCCAAGCACACTCTACCGCTACGACATCGAGAGCGGAGAGTCGGCGCTCTACAAAGAGTCGGAAGTTAAGTTCGACTGCTCCAATTACGAGACAAAGCAGATATTCTTCGAGAGCAAAGACGGCACTCGCGTACCGATGTTCGTCTCGCACAAAAAGGGCCTTACGCTCGATGGCAATAACCCTTGCTACCTCTATGGTTATGGCGGTTTCCAAATCAACCTCACACCATCGTTCTCGACCACCGCTGCGATGTTTATGGAGCAGGGTGGCGTATGGTGCGTGGTAAATCTGCGTGGAGGCTCGGAGTATGGCGAAGAGTGGCACAAGGGCGGTATGTTGAAGAACAAGCAAAACGTATTCGACGACTTCATTTCGGCTGCCGAGCACCTTATCAAAGAGGGCTACACATCGAGCCGCAAACTCGCTATCGCAGGTGGCTCGAATGGCGGTCTGCTGGTCGGCGCTTGTATGACACAACGACCTGACCTCTACGCGGTTGCATTGCCAGCCGTTGGTGTGTTGGATATGCTTCGCTACCACCGCTTCACCATCGGTCACGGCTGGGTTGTCGAGTATGGCTCGTCGGAGGTCGAGGAGCAGTTTGACTACCTCGTAAAATACTCGCCACTGCACAACCTGCGCGAGGGTGTCGAGTACCCTGCAACGCTCATAACCACGGGCGACCACGATGACCGTGTTGTGCCGGCCCACTCGTTTAAGTTTGCTGCCGAGTTGCAACATTGCCACAAGGGCGACCGTCCTGTGCTTATCCGCATCGACACCAACGCTGGTCACGGAGCAGGCAAACCGACCGATAAGCGACTCAACGAGATTGCCGATACATTTGCATTCCTCTTTGAGAATACCGACACGGAGTATAAGAGTCGTTAGAGTTTTATGGAGGCATTAGAATTGCGCAGCAAGAGGGTTTTCGACTTTTTGGAGGCGCACGATATTAAATACGAGGTCTATTTTCACCCCGAGTCGCCAACCATCGAGATTGCAAAGCAATATTGGCGCAACGACGGCTCGGTGCACTGCAAAAACCTCTTTTTTCGCAACCACAAGGGCAACCGACACTATCTGGTCTGCTTCGATTGCGACCAGGATATGGCGATTCACGACCTCGAACATCGACTGCATCAGGGCAAGTTGAGTTTCGCCTCGCCACAGCGTATGGAGCGTTACCTCGGCTTGGAGCC
>JAGBWT010000067.1 GCA_017629615.1 Alistipes sp.
CGTGCTCACGAAGCCAATACGACATCGCATCAATCTGCCCCTGCCAAACCTCGCGATTGGCATAGTTGAGTTGGGCCGTAACGCTCCAATCCCACGGTACCTTCGCTTCGCCCGACTCGTCGCGCTCGTACCACTCCGACGGACGCGATGTAAGCCACACGGCATCGCGAGAGGTGTGGTTGGCAACCCAATCGAGCAGCACCTTCAATCCGAGGCGATGCGCTTCGGCAACAAAGGCATCGAAGTCGGCCTCGCTACCAAATTCGGGATTTACGGCGCAATAATCACGCACCGAGTAGTAGGAGCCGAGCGACCCTTTGCGACCCTCCTCACCAACGGGATATATCGGCATAAGCCATACAGCATCGACACCCAAAGCCTTCAATCGGGCGAGGTGCGGCATTGCGGCACGGAATGTACCTTCGTTGGTAATCTGTCGGATATTGAGTTCGTAAATCACGGCTGCGTGACTCCACTGTGGGTGTTTCATATCTTCGTCATTATACTATTTGGGCGCAAAGGTAGGCAAAATGTGTCGAGTTGTAAAATTTTTGGGAAATTGTAATGCGATTTCTTGCCTTTTGAAGGTAAAAAGACTATCTTTGTCACCTAATATGCATCGTACGCGCGCATACGAGGTATGCACGCACGATAAATGGGACTGCGTAACAAAATAAAATTGACCGAATTGCAAACAAAATTAACAAAAAACAATATTATGAAATTATTCAAATTTTCGCTTCTTGCAGCCACCATCGCTCTGCTTTGCAGTTGTAACGCTATTCAGCGTACAGCCTATATGCAGGACGTGCAGAATGGCGCAATCGTTACTCTTGCAAAAGAGCAACAGATTCGTATCAAGCCTCTCGACCGACTCACCGTCGTTGTATCGAGTAAGGACCCAGAGTTGGCAGCTCCGTTCAACTCCAAATCGTCGTATATGTCGCTCACGGGCAACCCAACAGGCAGCTTCTCGGCTTCGGCAAGCGCATTGCAGGTGCTGACCGTAGACCAGGACGGTATGCTCGACCTGCCTATCATCGGCAAGATTGCTTGTACGGGTAAGACTCGTGCCGAGTTGGCAAAGGAGATTTCCGAGAAGATTATCGCAGGTGGCTACATCAGCGACGCCTCGGTAAATATCCAATTTGCCGATATGAAAATCTTTGTTCTCGGTGAGGTTGCACGCCCGGGTCAGTTCGACATCACTCGCGACCAGGTAACGGTACTCGAAGCATTGGCGATGGCCGGCGATATGACAATCTATGGTAACCGCCAGAATGTAACGGTTGTGCGCAACGACGAGACGGGCAAGACCCAGACCCACGTCATCAACCTTCTCGACACGAGCTTCCTCACATCGCCTGCCTACTATCTCCAACAGGACGACGTTGTCTATGTTCAACCAAAGAAGCAACGTGCAGCAAGCGGTGAGATTAACCAAAACCGCAACTTCTGGCTCACAACAGTCTCGACGCTGATTTCGGTCGCTTCGCTGATTGTCGCCATCATCAACACGAAATAATAAACACTGACTCAATATGACAGAATTGAATAAAAACGAGCTGTTGGTAGCATCGCAACCAACAGAGCAGCAAGACGTAAACGAGGCTCAATCGTTCGGCTTGCAGGATATTCTCGAAATGGTCCTCAAAAGATGGTACTGGTTCGTAATATCCGTAATTCTCTTCCTCGGCGCAGGCGTTCTCTACATTATGAAGACCTCGCCCGTGTATCATCGTAGCGCCACAATCCTCGTAAAGGACAACCGTAAAGGTAGTGGTTCGACCGAGATGGCAATGTTTAGCGATATTGCAGGTCTTTCGACCCGTCGCAATGTCGATAACGAGTTGTTCGTATTGCAGGCTCGTCGTCTGATGGTCGAGGTTGTAGACCGTTTGGGTCTGACCGTAAACTACAAGACCCGCCGTGGCTTGCGTACTATAGACCTCTATCGTCGCTCGCCTATCAACGTCGAGTTTATCAACGACGTTGGCACAGGTAGTTGCCGCTTCAACGCTTTGCTCACCGAGGAGGGCATCGAAATCACCGAATTTACCTACACAAAGGCCGGTGGCGAGGAGAACGACGAGAACGAATTTACCGCAACAGCCAAATATGGCGAGCCGATTATGACCCCGTATGGTGAGATTATCATCAACAAGACCCTCTATATGGAGGATAGCTATATCGGCGCAACCATCGGCGTTTCGAAGAGCACAAAGGAGGCCGTTGCAACACGCTATCGCGATGCGATGAAGTCGTCGGTTGCCAACAAGATGTCGTCGATTATCCACATTTCGCTCAACGACATCGTGGCAAAGCGTGCCGAGGACGTTATCAACACCCTCATCGAGGTTTACAACGAGGACGCAGTAAATGACAAGCAGCAGATTGCCGAGGCTACGGCCGACTTTATCGACGTTCGTTTGGCAATCATCAGCAAGGAGCTCAACTCGGTTGATAGCGATATTCAGGCCTTCAAGACCCGTAACAGTATGGTCGATATCGAGACCGAGACAACCCGCAACATCACCGAATCGACCAAACTCCGTGCCGAGGGTCTCACAATCGAGAGCCAAATCGAGATGTCGAAGTTCATCAAGGACTATCTGAACGATGCCGACAAGGATTTCAGCCTTATCCCTGTAACGGGTGTTGGTGACGGTGCTTCGTCGTCGAGCCTCTCGCGCCAGATTGCCGACTACAACGAGTTGCTGTTGCAGCGTGAGCGTTTGGTACAAGAGGGCAACTTCAACAACCCTATTATCCAGCAGTTGGACAACAACCGCGAGGCTATGAAGAAGGCCATCATTGCAACGCTCGACTCGAACATTGCAACGCTCGACATCAAGTTGCGCAACATTCGTCGCGAGCAAGGCAAGACCGACGCACGTATCAACAGCGTACCTTTGCAGGAGCAGGAGTACCTCTCGATTGCTCGTCAGCAGCGTATCAAGGAGGAGTTGTACCTCTACCTGCTCAACAAGCGTGAGGAGAACGCCATTTCGCTCGCTATCACAGAGAACACGGCGCGTATCATCGACTCGGCATTTGGTTCGAGCCAGCCTATCGCTCCGCGCAAATTCTTTATCCTGCTCATTATGTTGGGCTTGGGTTGCGCCATTCCGTTTGGTATCCTCTACCTGCGCGAGATTCTCGACTCGACAGTCCGCAGCAAGTACGATATTCAGAAATACACGAAAGTTCCTTACTTGGGCGATATTCCTATCTACACCGGTCCTAAAACGGCTCGTGGCGTTGTGGTTCGCGAGAATGGCCGCGACAGCATCTCGGAGGCATTCCGTATCATTCGTACCAATATGAGCTTTATGAATACGGATAAGACCGACCAGAAGGTTATCCTTATCACCTCGTCGAATGAGCACGCCGGTAAGACCTTTATCTCGACCAACCTCGCTATGACGTTGGCAATGTCGGGCAACAAGGTATTGCTTATCGACCTCGACTTGCGTCGTCGTACATTGAGTAAGCATATGGGCCAACGCAACAACCCTATCGGTATCTCGAAGTATATGAGCGACAAGAGCGTTCAGGTTACCGACATCATCTCGAAGAGCGAGCTTCACGAGAACTTCGACTGCATCTACGCAGGTTTGCAACCACCAAACCCTGCCGAGCAGTTGCTCTCGCAGCGTCTCGACGATATGATTATCGCTTGCCGCAGCCTCTACGACTACATCATCATCGACAGCGTACCGGCATTGGTTATCGCCGATGCAATCATCGCAAGCCGTGTGGCCGATTTGAGCCTCTACGTTGTTCGTGAAGGTCTGCTCGACCGTCGTCAGTTGCCTGATATCGACAACTTGCACCGTCAGGACAAGTTGCGCAATATGTGTATCATTCTCAACAGCGCAAGCGAGCGTAGCAACCGCTACGGCTATGGCTATTCGAGCCACGATGACGACGAGCACGCGTACAACCGTATCGAGAAGTTGCTCTGCAAGTTGGGTCTCGGCTCGATTATTCGCCGTCGCCGACTCGGTCGCACCAAATAATTAGGTTGAAACGATGAGTCAGCAACCAATTATAGCAATCGACTTCGATGGAACGTGTGTCACACACGACTATCCGTATATTGGTCAAGACATTGGCGCAGTTCCCGTATTGAGGGAACTCGCCGATGCCGGCTATCGACTTATCCTATACACAATGCGTAGCGGACAACTCGAAAAGGAGGCTGTCGCTTGGTTTAAGGAGAATCGTATCCCGCTATTCGCGGTCAATAATAACCCCGAACAGCGCAGTTGGACTCAATCGCCAAAGGTCTTTGCCAACCTATATATTGATGATGCGGCACTCGGTATTCCGCTCAAAACGCTACCTACCGCAACCCGTCCATTCGTCGATTGGCAGGCCGTAAGGGAGATGCTCGTCAAAGAGGGGTATTTATAGCCGAACGCAATACTACAAGCAAACAGAGGGCGCCTATTCATTTGGGCGCCCTCTGTTGTTGTGGGGATACCTATTTATTATATAGGGGCGGTAGAGGCATTAGAGAGTTTAGAGAGTTTAGAGAGTTTAGGGTATTTAGAGAATGTTCCCTAACGACCTTAACCGACGCCAAGCCGAGTGCAGAAGGTGCTTGCACATTATGCCGAGGCGCGAAGGAGGAAAAGTCCTCTGCGAGGGCTTAACGACCCTAA
>JAGBWT010000068.1 GCA_017629615.1 Alistipes sp.
GACAAGCGACAAGCCTTCGGCCAACGCTACACACAACGCGCCATTATAGACATCGCCTGCTGCGGTTGTATCGACAGCTGCCACCTTACGCGCCTCTATCATTTCGAAGTGGCCGCCATCATCGAGCAGTGCGCCCTGACTACCCATTGTGATAACCACCTTGCTTACGCCACTACGGCGAAGAGCCTCGGCAGCCAAACGAGCCGATGCTTCGTCATTGACTGCAATACCCGTAAGTATCTCCGCCTCGGTTTGGTTTGGAGTGATGAGATAGAGTTTCGAAAGCACCTCCTCCGACACCATTGCGGCAGGAGCAGGATTGAGAACAACTCTTGCACCTTTGGCAGCTGCGACTGCGACCGTTGCTGCAACCGTATCCATTGGTATCTCCAACTGCAAAAGCACAATATCGCCCGCCTCAATCTGTTCGAGTGCAGGCATCACATCGCCTACCGACAACTCGGAGTTGGCTCCAAGCGCAACCGATATAGAGTTCTGCGCAGCAGAATCGACCATAATAAGCGCAACACCCGATGGCGTATCCTTGCGAACAATATAAGATGTATCTATTCCATAGCGACCATACTGACGCACCGCATCGTCACCAAAGATATCGCGACCCAATGCCGCAGCAAAAATAACCTTGTGACCCATACGGGCAACCGCAACGGCTTGATTAGCACCCTTGCCTCCTCCTGCCATTACAAAACCTCCACCAAGCACCGTCTCTCCTGGACGAGGCAAACGTTCCGAGCGAACTACCATATCGGTATTGGAACTTCCGATAACTATAACTTTATTCATAGTAAAAAGTATTTAATACAAATATACGAAACTTTTTCAAACAAATGCACTGATAACATATTTTTTCATATCTTTGCCTTCACAAATCAAAAACCATACTATACAGATGTCAGTAGAGAGCAAAGTCAGAGCCGTCACCACATTGCGACTCAAAGAGATGAAGGATAGAGGCGAGAAGATTTCGATGCTCACCTCATACGATTATTCGATGGCCAAGATTGTCGATGGCGCAGGCGTCGATGTGATTCTTGTTGGCGACTCGGCCGCAAATGTTATGGCAGGCTTCGAGACCACCCTGCCTATCACGCTCGACCAGATGATTTATCACGCATCGTCTGTTGTGCGTGCCGTTGAACGCGCTTTGGTTGTATGCGATATGCCTTTCGGAACATATCAAGGCGACTCGCAGGCTGCGCTCGACTCGGCTATCCGCATTATGAAGGAGACCGGAGCCGATGCCGTAAAGATGGAGGGTGGCGAGGAGATTCTCGACTCTATTAAGCGAATCCTTACCGCAGGTATCCCCGTTATGGGCCACCTCGGTCTTACACCACAATCAATCCACAAATTCGGCACATACAGCGTTCGAGCAAAAGAGGAGGCCGAGGCCGAAAAGTTGGTTCGCGACGCCAAACTCTTGGAGGAGGCCGGCTGTTTTGCCATCGTCTTGGAGAAGATTCCTGCGGCATTGGCCGAGCGAGTATCGAAGGAGTTGTCGATTCCGACAATCGGCATCGGAGCAGGTGGTGCTTGCGATGGTCAGGTGTTGGTAGTTCACGATATGCTTGGCATCAATAAAGGTTTTTCGCCACGCTTCCTACGTCGTTATGCCGACCTCTATACCATTATGAGCGAAGCGATTTCGCACTATGTAGAAGATGTGAAATCGTGCGATTTCCCTAACGAGAAGGAGCAATATTAGTCCTATTTTGAGAAGATTTACCGCCCTCATACTAACCATCGCAACCACCGTCGCAACAATCTGTTCGGCCTGTAACAACCGAGCAGAAGAGTTGCCCGACAATGTCGTCGATATTTGTATCCTCGGAGCATCTATTGCATTCCCCGAGAACACTTGGTTTGAGATGGCGTGCGAATCGCTCAACACGCAAGGCATCAACAAAGCTCGCGGAAATGGTACTCGCATAGGCGATGATGCACTCGACTGGGC
>JAGBWT010000069.1 GCA_017629615.1 Alistipes sp.
ATCTCGGTAAGCAGGAAGCGGTTGCTCGATATGTAGTCAGACTTGCCTCGCATCATAAAGTGATTCTCGGCAGGATTCATAAATATCTTTATCGAGGTTTGTGGCGCGACCTCTATACCACTTGTGAAGCAGGCGATAAGCGGGTCGAGTTGCTTGGTCGTTACCGATAGCAGGGCAACGTTGTTGCGCATCGCCTCGCCTTTGGTCTCGATGTGGCCGAGCGACTGTTTGTCGTAGAGTTGCGGCAGGTAGTGCGACAATAACGTGCGTAGGTAATAGACTACGTCTTTGTATGGACTGCGACTCTCGAACACAGCATCGGCAAAGTCAGAGTCGAGCGTTATGGTGCGAATATCCTCGTTGGCGTCGATGTTGAGCGATACACGCTCCGAGTTTATTGTTGTGTCGTTGTGGGTGTATGTGGCATCGGCGATGCTGACCATACCGCCCAATTCATCGAGATTGCGACCCGTAGCCTCGATTGCTGCCGAGGCGGATAGGGTGGCGATACTGTCGCGCTTGTTGATGTTCATCGCGTGGAGGTCGGCGTGACGAATATCGGCTACAACCTCGAAGGTTGGCTCTTCACGATTGCTCGTGTCGATAGCGGCCGTCAATTCGGCTTGGAGATTTTCGTCGTCGGTGTCGAGACGAGTCTCGATGCGCGAATCGGCATATTGGGCAACAATCGTGGCATTGCGATAGTTGTAGTCGTTGATGACTATATCCGAAATCTTGACCTCGCCATCGGCCTCGATGTTGCCATCGTCGATATTGGCTTTGGCAGAGGCCGAGAGTGATGCCTCGCCGAGGGTCTTGATAGCGGTGATATTGCCAACGTTGAGAGCGTCGGTAGCGAGTTGTGCCGTTATGGTGCGAACGCCCGCGTTGCTGTCCATATTACATTGAGCCTCAACTTGTCCGCCACTGCCAACAGCGATATTGGCCACAGCCGTAAAGTCGGATATGTAGCCCTTGAAACGACCCGAACCCTCGATGCTTTGGGCGCGGTCGATATATGGTTGTACCTTCTCGGGTATGTTCAATCGGGCGATAGTTCCGAGGAGTCGGCTCAATTCGGGAGTCGAGACTTTTATCTTCTTTACATCGACATCGAAGGTGGTCTTTCGGACATTGGTCAGTCCCTTGATGTTGGCCGCTGCTTTGAGGTGGCCTCCATCTTCAAGACGCAGGTGGTCGATTTCGCCTCGGAAGTTGGCGACTGTGCCGTGCATTGAGAAGTTGGCCTCCGAAATCGAGGTTTGCCAGCGGCGGATAGCCGGAGCCCAATAGCCGACGGTGTAGCTGTCGGCATACGAATCGACAGCTTCGCCATCAATGCGAACACGCTTGATGAACTCTTTGTATTCGCTCCAATCGCGACCCGTAAGCGAGAAATTCGGGAGGTTGATGTATGTGCCGTCGGAGGTAATCGAAAAGTCGTCGAGTTTTACCAGACCCTTATCGACGTGGAAGTGGCCCGAGCCCTTGTGCAACACGAAACCGCTACGCTCGATAAATTCGAGGTGGCGTATCAATCCGCCCACGGCGCTGCTATCGACGTAGAAGTTGTCGAGATGGCCGTGGATATTGTCGAAGCGCATATTGCCGTAATCGACACCGAATTTGGGGTTGCGATGTTTGAGTCGTTCGAGGCGGAAACAGAGATTTTCGGCATCGAGCGACCTGATGTCGAGACGAAATCCGCGACCCTTCTTTTTCTTGTTGCGGTTGATGCGGTCCACAACCTCTTTGATGTTCATCGGGCCGCGTGTGGTTTCACGCAGTATGAATTTTACGTCGCGAGCCTTACCTACATTGAGGATTAGGTTGCGAGGCATACCCCGCAAATCGCCGAGGTGGGCCGTGACCGATGCTGCGTAGAGCAGTGTGTCGCCGTCGTAATCCTCGACATAGAAGTCGCGTACGTTGATACCGCCCCACATACCTGCCGTTATGCTGCCGATGCTTACGGTTGTGCCGAGAGCCTCGGTCGCAAAGTCCGATGCGAAACGCACCGCACGGTTCTGAATGCTCGGCATCGAGAGGAGCATTGTCGCCAATACGGGAAGTATTATCAGCAATATTATGATTGCCGATAGCGTTTTCAATAATATTTTTGTAACTTTGCGCATCGGTTATGGCAATAAGTTATTTATAACTTACAAAGTTAATACAAAAATACGATTTTACGAAATATATGAGTGAGAATATTGTGATTTTGGGTATAGAATCGTCGTGTGACGATACGTCGGCTGCTGTTTTGCGTGGTACGACACTGCTTTCGAGCGTTATTGCATCGCAGGCCGTTCACGAGCGTTATGGTGGAGTAATCCCCGAACTTGCTTCGCGTGCGCACCAGCAAAATATTGTGCCTGTGGTCGATGCGGCTTTGAAGGAGGCGGGCATAAGTATCGATAAGGTCGATGCTATTGCCTATACCCGAGGTCCCGGCTTGCTTGGCTCGTTGATGGTCGGTACGTCGTTTGCAAAGGGGTTGTCGGTGGCTCACAATATTCCGATGGTCGAGGTTAATCACCTTCACGGCCATATCCTTTCGCATTTTGTCGATTTGCCCGACCGCGAATTGCCGCACCCCGACTATCCGTTCCTCTGCCTGCTTGTCAGTGGAGGCCATACCCAGATAGTCAAGGTTGATGCTCCCGACTCGATGTCGATTGTCGGTACAACGATTGACGATGCGGCCGGTGAGGCACTCGATAAGTGTGCCAAAGTTATGGGGTTGCCATATCCGGGAGGCCCGGTTATCGACCGTATGGCAAAGGAGGGCGATGCTTCGGCATTTAACTTCGCGAAGCCGCGTGTCGGTGGTTTTGACTATTCGTTCTCGGGTCTGAAAACTTCCTTCCTCTATACGTTGCGCGATAACGTTGCGCTCAATCCCGATTTTGTGGAGCAGAATCGTTGCGACTTGTGTGCGTCGCTGTTGCACACGGTTGTCGATATTCTTGTCGATAAACTTATTCGCGCTGCCAAAGAGTTTGGTATCAAGGATATAGCCCTCGGTGGCGGTGTATCTGCCAATTCGGCTCTTCGCGCTCGAATCGAGGCCGAGGGGCGTAAGCGTGGTTGGCGAACCTTCCTTCCGGAGTTGAAATTTACGACCGACAATGCGGCTATGATTGCCGTAGCGGGCTACTATCGCTATCTGCAAGGCGAGTTTTCGTCGCTCGATGCTGCTCCGATTGCCCGTTACGAGGATTTGGTCTAATAGGTGGTCGAGGGCTATCGTAGGAAGCTCGTCGCTTTTACCTTGTTGTCGAAAATCTCCTTTTCGACAATTCCTGTTATCACATCGGCTGCATCGTGCCAACGATTTGCACCGAACTTACGGCGATATGTAACCAGGTGCTGGTGCAGGTCGCTCCATTGTTCGTGCCACCCCTTTGGGAAGCGTATGGTGTGCAGAACGGTCGAGGCATTGCTCAAAATTCGGGCCTCTTTGTTGGCCGACTGATGAAACCACTCGACTCGTGTTTGTGGCGCCAATTTTTGTATGGCACGCGCAAAACCTCGACCTCCGTTGTTGCTCTCAATCAGTGCGAATCGGGTCTGTGTACGTTTCAGCATATCGCTGACAAGTCCCTCGGTAACCTCCATTGGCTCACGCGAATAGACTGCGTCGCGAATGTAGATGTTGCCATCAATATCGACAGCATAACATATCGAGCATAGGTAGTCGTCGCCCGTGTCAGCGGTGTCGGTGTAGTTGCCCCAGCGAACAATCTCGCGAGGGAGTGTGTTGTACTCTTTGAAACAGTCGCCATAGAGTAATCCTTCGCGTGTCGAGGGGTGTCCCTGATACATACATTCGAAACGCAGGGGGTCGAGTCGTCGCTTGGCTTGGAGTAGTTGAGCCGAGTGCCGCGACTCCCATAGGGCTTGGC
>JAGBWT010000070.1 GCA_017629615.1 Alistipes sp.
AGGAGAAGTTCGAGAACGAGGATCGTATCTTGGTTGCTTCGCCAAAGGTTGCTACCTACGACTTGCAGCCAGAGATGAGTGCATATGAAGTTGCCGATAAGTTGGTTGGCGCACTCGACGAGCAGAAGTACGACTTTATCTGCCTCAACTTTGCAAATGGCGATATGGTCGGTCATACGGGTATCTACGAGGCTATCGAGAAGGCTGTGAAGGCTGTCGATGAGTGTGTGGCGAAGGTTGTAACATCGGCAAAGGCCAACGGCTACGAGGTTGTTGTTATTGCCGACCACGGTAATGCCGACAATGCTATCAACGAGGACGGTACTCCAAATACGGCTCACTCGCTCAACCCTGTGCCTGTTGTAGTTGTTTCGGAGCGTGTGGCAAAGGTCGAGAACGGTATCTTGGCCGATGTTGCTCCAACGGTGCTGTCGTTGATGGGCGTTCCGCAGCCAAAGGAGATGGAGGGTCACTCGCTTGTTACCTTTAAGTAGTATATAAATAGGTATGTTGAGCAGAAAAGTTGCCGCAAAGTTGGCAACCTACGAAACCCCATTCTACCTCTACGATGTAGAGCTGCTACATCAGACGTTGGAGAGCCTGATGTCGATGGCGTCGAAATACGACTACAAGATTCACTACGCTATCAAGGCTAACTACGACCCTCGTTTGTTGCAGATTATTCGCCAGCACGGTCTTGGTATCGACTGCGCCAGCGGTAACGAGGTGCGTTGTGCTATCGAGGCCGGCTTTGACCCAAAGACGATTGTCTATGCGGGCGTTGGTAAGCGCGACAAGGAGATTCGTTACGCTATCGAGCAGGGTATCTTCGCTATTAACTGCGAGTCTATCGAGGAGATGCACGTGGTGAACGAGATAGCGGGCGAGATGGGCAAGGTCGTAAGTGTCGGCTTGCGTGTCAATCCCGACATCGACCCTCGCACTAACCATTGTATCGATACGGGTCAAGCCGATAGTAAGTTTGGTATATCGTACGAGGAGATTTTGGCCAGCGTCGAGGAGATTAAGGCTTTGAAAAATCTCGATGTTATCGGTATGCATATCCATATCGGCTCTCAAATTCGCGAGTTGCACGTCTTTGAGAATATGTGCAACAAGGTCAATGTGATTGTCAAAAACCTCACAGACCTCGGCTTCGAGTTGGAGTTTGTTGATGTTGGTGGCGGTTTGGGCGTTAATTACGATATGCCTGAAAATGAGCCTATTCCGAACTTTGCGTCGGTGTTTGCCATTATCAAACAGCACCTCCACGTCGGTAAGCGTGAGGTGCATTTCGAGTTTGGTCGTTCGATTGTTGCCGAGTGTGGCGAGCTGATAACAAAGGTGCTTTTCAATAAGACAACAGCAACGGGGCGTCGCCTTGTGATTGTCGATGCAAGTATGACCGAGCTTATCCGTCCGGCACTCTATGGCTCCTATCACAATATCGAGAACATAACCTCCGAGAGTGAGCAACGTACCAAATATACCATCGTGGGTACGGCTTGCGAGAGTACCGATGTCTTCGACGAGAACGTGTCGCTTCCATTGACCAAGCGAGGCGACCTGCTGACGCTCAAAACCGCAGGTGCTTATGGTATGTCGATGGCGTCGCGATACAATCAGCACGATTTGCCGGGGGCAGTATATAGTGACGAATTGTAAGGACTTTTTACAAAGTATGATACTAAAAAAGGAGTTGAGATTATTTCTCAACTCCTTTTAAGTATTCGCTGATATTCTCGGCAATGCGTCGAATTAACTCTTTGCGGGCAACGTCGGCGGCCCACGCAGTGTGAGGCGAGGCGACGAGTGCGTAGTTGTCCGCAAGGTCGTAGAGTGGCGATGAATGTAGTGGCTCACGCGAGAATACGTCTAAGCCTGCACCGGCTATTGTTCTGTCGTTCAGTGCTTTGGCGAGAGCCTCTTCGTCGATGATGCCGCCACGGGCAACATTTATGATAATCGAGGTCGGCTTCATCTTTTGCAACTCCTTTTCGCCAATCAGACCCTTTGTCGCAGGGGTAAGAGGACAGTGGATTGACACAACGTCGGCCCAACCGAGCAACTCTGCGAGCGGCATCTGCGGATACTCCTCTTTGCGCACTGCGCCCGAAGTCGAGGTGTATGCCACTTCGCAACCGAGAGCCGAGGCAAGGCGTGCCACTTCACGACCGATTGCGCCCATACCTATAACGCCCCATTTCGAGCCACGCATCTGGCGTACAGGGCGGCCAAAGTGGAATATATCCTCCGTTGCGGCGTATGCTCCTCCTTTGAAATAGTTGTCGAAGTAGGCGGTATTTTTGAAGAGCGACAGTGCAAAGGTCAGTGTTGCCTCGGCAACCGACGAGGTCGAATACCCTGCAACATTCTTTACACCGATGCCAAGTTCGGCAGCCACCTCCAAATCGACGTTGTTCATTCCCGTCGCAGCAATGGCGATAAACCGAAGGTCGGGTAGAGAGCGGAGTGTGTCGGCTCGCAAAAGAGTCTTGTTGGCAATGACCACCTCGGCCCCTTTGCAACGCTCCAAAACCTGCTCCTTTGAGGTGCGGTCGTAACCTACATATTCGCCCAACTCCTTAATAGGCGACAAATCCATATCGCCAAGCGAATATTCATCTAAAAATACAATCTTCATATTTAGTTTCAGTCTCTTCTATAAGTTCTCTGATTACTACCGATGCGCAGCTGATTCCGAATGTTGCGGGCATATACGATACGGTGCCGACTTGCGATTTGTGGTTTTGCTCTTCGCATAGAACCATCGCGCCCTCGACGGGTGGTTCGGCCGAAAATACAGCCTTAAAACCCTTGCGAATACCAATCTTATGTAGTCGCTTGCGTAGCATATGCGCCAACGGACAGTGATGGGTCTTTGAGATGTCGCAAATTTCGACCTTCGTCGGGTCTAATTTTGCCCCTGCACCCATCGAACTGACAATGGGGTAACCACGGTCGATACAACCCTTTATGAGTGCCAATTTTGGCGATAGTGTGTCAATCGCATCTATCACATAATCAAACGTTTCGCTATCGAGCAGTAGGTCGGTCTTTTCGTCTTTGATATAGTCGTTCACAACTCTCAAATCGAGCGCAGGATTGATGTCGCGCAAGCGCTCGGCCAATACCTCGCTTTTAGGGCGACCGATGGTCGAATGGAGGGCGATAAGTTGGCGGTTGATATTGCTCTCGCCTACGCAATCCGAGTCGGCGATGGTCATCTTACCGATGCCGCTGCGTACCAACATCTCGGCCGCATAGGCACCTACGCCGCCAAGTCCCACGACCAGCACATTGGCCCTTTGCAGAGCCTGCATCTTCTCCTCGCCGAAGAGTAGTTTGCTACGTTCAAGCCACATAATTTCGCTACCTTTTTTACAAAAGTAGTGAAATGAATTAAGAATTAAAAATTAAGAGTGAAAAATTCTCTCGAAATTCTCATTTGTCGCGGTCGTAAGGTCGGCAACCGAAATGCCTCGCAACTCGGCAAGGCGGGCATAAATTGCCTCTATCGGAGTCGTGCTTTCGTCGGTCTCGACAAAGAGCGAGGAGAGTGGGGTGTGGCGCATCGCCTCGATGGTTTTGGGCGAGCGGAACGTGCGCTCCCCAAATGAGAGGTAATATCCCTCTGCAACAGCACGTTGCGCTTGTTCTGTCGAGCCTATGAAACCGTGAAAAATAACCGCTCTCAAACGATAGTTGCGCAATATGCACATAACCTCCTCAAAGGCGCGGACGCAGTGCAGAACAACGGGCTTTTTGTGCCGTTCGGCGATGGCTAACTGCGCCCTGAAAATGCGCTCCTGCTCTTCGCGTGAAACGTCGCACGCAAAGTCCAAACCTATCTCGCCAATGGCGTCGGCTGCGACCGCTCGGCACCCAACTTCGGAGATGTCGTCGGTTGATGCGTGCCAGGGGTGA
>JAGBWT010000071.1 GCA_017629615.1 Alistipes sp.
TATGGCCGCCTTACGGTAGGCCTTCTTTATCTCATCGGCATTGGCGCTCTTTTCGACGCCCAATACCTCGTAGTAATCTCTCTTCTCTGCCATAGCTTCACTATTCTCCAACAACTACCTTTGCAAAACGCAAAACTTTGTCGCCAATCATATAACCACGCTCGACAACGTCGATAACCTTGCCCTTCATCTGCTCGCCTGCGGCAAAACGGGCTACGGCTTCGTGGAGGTTTTCGTCAAAAGGCTGCTCTTTTGCCTCGATTTCGACCACGTTTTTTTGACGCAGCGTATCGACAAACTTCTTCTCGACGAGTCGCTGACCCTCGCGCAACGAGGCGATGTCGTCGCTCTTGTCGGCCGCTGCTACGGCACGTTGCATATCATCGAGTACGGGAAGTATCGCCTTCACAACGTCGCTGCCACCGCTCTGAATCAAATCCATCTTTTCGCGGAGTGTGCGCTTGCGGAAATTGTCGAATTCGGCTTGCAAGCGGATATATTTGTCGCGCCAATCAGGTTCGTCGCTCTGCGGAGCGGCTTCGCTCTGTTGCTCTGTCACGGTGTCAGCCTCCTTTGGCTCCTCGTCTGCCATATTGGCACAAGGCTCGCCCTCGCAATTAGGGTAGCCTTCGCCTCCGATGAAGCCCTCTTTCTCTTCAACTGGCTGATTCTCTTTGGTTTTCTTTGTCATAGTATATGCTTTTATATAATTCGTAATTTTAATAGCGCAAAAGATGTACCGCTTCTCACTCTGTTAGAAGAGATTGTCATACATCGATTGACTCTTGTCGTATTTGAGGTCGGCGAGCGACGAAGCCTTGACGCCGATGTTGAAACTCCAACTTTTGTGCGTTCCGAAAGGTATCCATACAAACGACATCTGCCAACAGTGCAGGTCACGAGTGATACTAATCGACGTGGTTGTGAGTTTGCGATTTTGAATATCGAAACCGCTGGTAAACGAGATACCGGTCTTTGGCGTCAGGTTGATACTGCCGTTAAAGCCGATAGTTTGCGTAACATTCTGCTTGTAGCCCGTCGTGCCGTTATTGACATATTGAATGCCATAACTGATAACGTAGTTGAAACCGATGTTCCACGGTATCGAGAAGTCGTAGTATGTCTGGGCCATATACTGCCTTCGTAGCGTAGGGTCCATCAGACCATAAGGGTCGGAGAATGGATTAAAGTATTCGGGCGGAATGGAGTTGATATCGTTTATTGCAGGCTGGCTCTTGTTTTGGCGCGACTTGAAGGTGTAGCCAAAACTCCAACCCGTATTGATGATACGGCCAGGCAGACCGCGCGCAATCATCAGTTTGTTGTATCGTATACCCTTTGGCGTAACCTCGTATGGGTCGAGTGTTGCCGAGAGGTTGAGACCGAAGTTGCCCGTGATGGTCGTACGCAACGCCAACGAGATGTTCGACAGACCCATCGAGTCGGCGAGGAAGTTGTAGGAGCCGCTTATCGAGAAGTCGTCGATAAGTTTTATCTTCTTTACACCCGAGGTGTCGCGCTTCGATAGTACCTTCATTTCGAGGCTTTGGCGCAGCGAGAAGTTGAGCGAAGCGGCTGCTCCTCGACCAGGTACGCCATAGGCATTGTCCGAGTATGGCGAATAGACGGTATGGCCACCGAGTGAGTCGGTCTGCACGGTCTTGTAGAAGCCATACTTCTGCTTACCGAAGTTAGGCGCATACGATACTCCGATTTGTGGCGTTATGGTGTGGCGAATAGCCTGCACCTTGCTCGTCTTCTTCTTGAACTGCCACATACCGTATATTGTGGTGTTGAGCGAAGCCGATGCGTTGTAGTTGTAGATTCGGTAGAAGCCATATTCGGGGTCGAGTTTTTCGACCTTATTGGTCTCCGGATTCCACTCCTGCATCTGACGCTTGAAGTACCAACGCTCGGTATAGTTGAACGATGGGGTAAAGTTGATGTATTTCAGAATCGTGAAACTCGACGATACAGGTATCGTATGTTCGATACCGTTTCGCATATTTTTGAGAGTCTCTTTGGTGAAGATTTGGCTCTCGGTTGTCGATACGGAGTTGGTGAGCTTACCGGTGTAGGTAAACGAAATCTTCACGTACCAACGTTGCTTGCCGACAGCCTCTTTGCGCTTGAACGGATAGACACGCGCCACGTTGAACACCACATTCGGGAAGTTGATGGATATGGTGCGGTTTTGCGAGTTCTGCGATACACCGAGGTTCATCGACAACGAGAACGGAGTGCCTGCCCAACTCTTTGAGTAGGAAATCGAGGAGTTGGTCTGTGTCGAGAGAATGTCGTTGAGGGTGTTGGCCGAGTAGCGGTTGTAGCCACTTGTCGAGAAGTTTACCGAAGCCGAGAAGGTCGAGCCTGGATTGGCCTTCGGGTCTTGGGAATGGGTCCAAACGAACTTAAAGTTGTTCTGCTTGATGTAGTCGGGTTCGCCCTTGTCGCCCGTCTTGATGCTCGAATAGTCGAACGAGAGATTACCCGAGAATTTGTAGCGCTTTGTATAGCGCGACGAAGCGGCTACCTCCCACGAACCGAGCGTGTAGATACCACCCGTTACCGCCAAGTCGATATGCTTGCCGAGAATAAAATAGTAACCCAAGCCACGAAGGAAGAAACCTCGCGCACCATCTTCACCAAAGGTCGGCATCAGCAGACCCGACTTTGGTCCCATATTTATCGGGAAGAAGCCCTCGGGGATACCGAGGAAGTAGATAGGTACGTCCTCCATTACCAAATATGCAGGGCCGGTCACAACCTTCTTGCCGGGAATAACCTTTGCTCGGGTCATTGCCAAATAGAAGTGAGGGTGCTCTGTATGGTCGCAGGTCGTATATTTACCGCTTTGGATATTGATGGTGTTATCGGCTTGCTTCTTGATTTTGCCACCCACGAGCCAGCCATCACCTTGTTGTGTCGCCACACCCTGAATCAGAGCCTTCTCCGAAGAGAAGTTGTAGGTGATGGTGTCCATCGTATACGATGTGCCGTTGTCGGTAAATATAGGGTGAGTCTTGGTAGGTACGCCCTCGACCGTGTCGGGCTTACCGAATGCATAGACCTCCTTCGTATCCATATTGATACGCATAAAGTCGGCTTGTAACGACTTGTTCTCGTATTTGACATCGCCCTGATTGTAGATAAATACCTGCTTGTTGCGGACGTCGTAGTAGAGCGAGTCGCTGTTTTTACCCTCGATAATCTGGTCCAAGCCACCCTTCTTGCGACTGCGGGTTGTGTCGCTCGCTGCTACGGTTGGTTGAACAGATTGGAGCGAATCGCCCTTTGTGACAAGGGTCGAATCGGTCAGAGGCTTAATCGAGTCGGTAGTCGGTGCGGCGACCTCGGTCGAGAAGCGTTTGCGTGACGAGGTGTTGCGACGGCGCATACGGCGCGCACTCTGGGTAAGTGCTGCTGCGGAGTCGGATTTGGCTACGGCAGGTGCTACCGAATCGGTTTTTTGAGATGTAGGCAATGCGGTTTCGTCGCCCGAAAATGATTTGGGCTGCGCAAAACCGAAGAGCGATTGTGCGAACACAAGGGCAATTATTGCCGTGACGATGTATTTTATTCTAAAATTTTTCAAAAAAGTCAATAATTTTTTGTACCTTTGCCGACGTGTCGGCAAAACCCGCTACAATGTGCCTCTGCGCGCTTGTGTGCGTGTTTTTTCAGCGCGTAAAGATAGTAAAAAAACTCTACATATCAAATTTGAGAACCAATGCTCGTGCGTAAAAATATTTTATCGCTGACCGTTTTCTGCCTTGCGCTCTGCTTCGCAGGTCTGTCTTGTGTGACAGCGCAAGGGCTTCATACGGTTGTGATTGATGCAGGTCACGGCAGTACCCGCTTCCCGGGCGCTCGCTATGGCAATGTCTGCGAGAAGGATATCAATCTCAAAGTAGCCCTTCGGTTGGGTGCTCTTATCGAGAAGAATATGCCATCGGTTAAGGTTATCTATACGCGCAAGGTCGATAAGAACTTCTCTTCGGATTTGCGTACCGATTTGCAGGCTCGTGCCGATATAGCCAATCGCGCAAGTGGCGACCTCTTTATCTCGATTCACTCCAACGCTTCGCGTAATACGGCGGTGCGAGGAGTCGAGACCTTGATTATGGGTGAGAGTTCGCTCGAAACGCGAGTAAATGAGGAGACGCTGTTCGCCTATAATAAAGACGAGGTGATGGATATGTCGGACGAAAAGACGGCAGCGCTTGTCAGAGCCTATATCCAAAACCTGCAATTTACCTATGGCGAGTATAGCGAGGCTATGGCTCGATTTATCCAAAAACAATACGTCAAACTCGGCCGTCACAATCGCGGAGTGCGCAAGCAACCGTTGCGAGTTCTCTATGCGACCGATATGCCGAGTGTGCTGACCGAAATTGGCTTTATGTCGAACCCTACGGAGTTGAAATATATAACCTCGGAGAAGGGTCAGAGCGAGATAGCCAATGCTATCTATGCGGCTGTCAAAGAGTACGATGCACTGTTGCGTCGTACCTCGTTGGCTGATACGACACCCCAATCGCAAGAGCCTGCGGCCCAGCCATCGGCCAATGTTGCCAAACCAAGTGCCGCCAAACCGAGCGAAGCCAAACCTGCATCGGTAAAATATGCGGTTCAGATTTTGGCCTCCGACCGTAAGTTGGATACTTCGTCGTCGCGATTTAAGAGCTATCGAGGTAAGGTTGCAGTGGTTCGTGGTCAGGGTGCGCTACCATA
>JAGBWT010000072.1 GCA_017629615.1 Alistipes sp.
ACTCCTCTCGGCCCAAACACCGAGCCGCTCGATTGTTGTCGATGAGACTTCGTTCCGCCCTGTGCAGAGTGATGCACTGACGGGTATCGCTATCGACCCGATAGGGCTCGACGGCTCGAAGCGACCTTGCACGCGCCTGAAAATGCGCATCAACCGTATGACTCGCGAGGAGATTGGCGAGTTGAGTTTTCGCTTGCGTGGTGGCGTTATCGACCTGCGCAAGCAGGTTGTGGCCCACGAGGGCAATGGCCTGATTATCGAGATGACCGCCTACAAAAATACGGTCTTTTACCTCCAACACCCTCGCTTCGGTATGTCAAACGAGGTGACAATCTCGACCGAGGGCAACAAAGAGTACTATATCGAGGCGTCGCTCAATCAGCTCTACCCGATAACCATCGCCTCGAATACGGCCGATGCCGAGGTCTATATCGACGGCACGATGGTTGGTCGCACCAATGCCGACTGCGTGTTAGTTGTCGAGGAGGTCTTACCTGGCGAGCATACACTGCGATTGGTCTATGGTGGAGCAAGCAAAGAGCAGACAATCAACGTAAATAGTGGTAACGTATATTTTAAGCAGGAGGTCGATATCAAGGCTGCACAGCCTCAATATGCCGTCTTTCAGGTAACACCTGCAACGGCCGTCATTATGCTCGACGGCTCGATTCTGCAAAGCGAGAACGGCACGGCAACAAAGTTCCTCAAACCGGGCCGCTACCAATACACCATCAGCGCGCCCGACTACCACACCGAGCGAGGCGAATTTACGATGTCGGGCAGTAAAGTGGTCAAGAGCATTACGTTGCGCCCCAACTTCGGCCACTTGCAGATTACGGGTAACGACGCAAGCGGTGCAACACTGATTATCGACGGCAAAGTTATAGGCACACTGCCATTGGCAACACTGCCTACGCTATCGAACGGCATACACAACATTCAGATTATCAAGGCAAAGTACAAGCCTTACGCAACAACCGTAACCATCGGCGACAACTCGACGGCAATGGTTACGCCTATTTTGCAGCCCAACTTTGCCCGCCTGACCTTCACGGTCGAGGGCGATGCCGAGATTTGGATTAACGACCGTCGCGAAGGCCGAGGCTCGTGCCAATGCGACTTGGAGTTGGGAACATACCGCATAGAGACGCGCAAGGAGGGCTGTCGCGCGTGGTCGCGCTCGCTCGACGTCACCTCGACCGTCGCCTCGAAGATTGCGCTTACAGCACCACAGCCTATCGTCGGCTCGCTCAACATTACAAGTTCGCCAATGATGGCCTCGGTCAATATCGACGGCCAGAAGGTTGGCGAAACACCTCTCTTGCTCGACAATATCGCAATCGGTATGCACAAGGTCGAAATCGTATTGAACGGCTATGCGACTTGGTCGCGTGATATAACCATTACCGAGGGCCAAACGGCAACTCTCGATGCTACGCTCTCAAAGGCTGCGGCCGTAACCACCTCGACTACCGCTTCGTCGGGTGCAGGTGTTGCGGATTTCTGCGCTATGGTCTTTGTCGAGGGTGGCACATTTACTATGGGTGCAACAGAGGAGCAGGGTAGCGATGCTGATGATGACGAGAAACCAACCCATAGCGTAACCGTTTCGGATTTCTATATCGGCAAATACGAGGTTACCCAAGCGCAATGGAAGTCGATAATGGGTAGCAATCCAAGTAAATGGAAGGGCGACAATCTCCCCGTTGAGAGTGTTAGCTGGAACGATATTCAGGAGTTTATCCAAAAACTTAACCAAAAGACGGGCAAAAAATATCGTCTGCCGACCGAAGCCGAGTGGGAGTATGCTGCTCGTGGTGGGGCAAATAGCAAAGGCTATAAGTATAGCGGTAGTGACAATATTGACAACGTCGCGTGGTACAAAAATAATAGTGGAGGTGAAACCCATCCTGTTGGCCAAAAGCAACCAAATGAGTTGGGAATCTACGATATGAGTGGCAATGCATTCGAATGGTGCCAAGATTGGTTTAGCAGTAGTTACTATTACAACGGACCACAAACCAACCCTACAGGTCCAAGCAGTGGTTCCAGTCGCGTGCTGCACGGAGGTAGTTGGAACAGTATTGCGATTGGCTGTCGCGTCTCGAATCGTAGTAACCGCAAACCGTCAAGCAAATATAGCATCGACGGCTTCCGTTTAGCACACGATGCAGTAGCGGTGACCTCCACAATTCAACCATCGACCGTTACCA
>JAGBWT010000073.1 GCA_017629615.1 Alistipes sp.
AGACCAATCCTCAGGGTTATGCTCCTGTAGATGGCGTTGATTTCAACACTCACGATGACTGTATCCGTTTGGCTGATAGCAAGTATACATCGAGCAACTACACAGGCTACTCGATTGGTACTATCGAGGCTGGTAAGACCGCTTCGCGCGAGTTTGCTTTCAAGTTGAAGGCTAACGGCAATGGTAGCGCAACAAAGTGGAACCACGACAACCTCAAGGTTATCGTATTCATCTCGACTAAGGAGGAGGGTAATGTTTGGTATGTAAACAATGTTGTTTCGTGTCCAAAGGACGGCTCGGTAGATTTCGAGTACGAGAACTAAACAACAAGTTTCTTGATAAAAATGCACAAGGCTTTCGGGCTTTGTGCATTTTTTTTAGCGGAAAACGGAAAATTGGCGCGCGCCATAGAAGGCTGAAAGTCTGACGCCATAGAACGCCGCAGGTGTAACGCCATAGAGGGCATTTATGCCCGACGACATAAACTACACGCGCAAAAAAAAGCCAATGGCTAATAGCTAATGGCTAATAGCAATATAATTATGGCAAAATAGTTGGTCTTTGGAGAACAATGTTTGTATTTTTTTGTTATTTTTGCTACGCAAAACATGTTATTCACCGATATCATATATGGTCCTATCCGTTCGCGCCGTTTGGGTATCTCGCTCGGCGTAAATCTGTTGCCGCTTCACTCGAAGTTGTGCAACTTTGACTGTATATACTGCGAGTGTGGTTGGAACGACGACAATCGTGCCGAAAAACCCCGTTTCAACTCGCGCGAAGATATCCGTGAGGCTCTCCGCTCTACCCTTTCGAAGATGAGCGCAGAGGGACAGCTACCCGACGTTATAACCTTTGCCGGCAATGGCGAGCCTACAATTCACCCCGAATTTGAGGACATTATCGACGATACGATTGCTCTGCGCAAAGAGTTCGCACCCATGGCGAAAGTATCGGTGTTGAGCAATGCAACACAACTTCATCGTGAGGGCGTGCGAAATGCCTTGCACAAGGTGGATAATGCAATTTTGAAGCTCGACTCGGCATTTACCGAAACGGCGAAGATCATCAACAAGCCGCAGGGCGACTACTCGGTGGAGCGCGTCGTGGAGCAGCTTGCAGCATTTGGCAAAGAGTTTGTTTTGCAGACAATGTTTCTGCGCGGCGAGTACAACGGAGCGTTGGTGGACAACACCACCGAGAACGAGATTGAGGCTTGGTTGGCAGTTGTAGAGCATCTTCGACCGCGTAGCGTTATGGTCTATTCGATTGATCGCGCAACCCCTTGCCACACGCTACAAAAGGTTGATCGCGAGGAGCTCGAAAAGATTGCCGAGAGAGTACGCGCCTTTGGCATAGAGTGTTCAGCGGTGTAGTAAGAAGCCGACAAGGCACCCATAGAAGATGAAGAAACAGTAAAAACGACTTTTAGATGCACGACATAATTATAGAGCCATATCTTTTAATTCCATTTGTGATAATGTTGCTTTCGATAGCGATATTACCACTCGCATTTCCACGCTTCTGGGGTAAAGATATAAATAAGATTATCTTCGTATTTCTGGTTTCGGTACCGACAGCAATAATGTTGTCGCGCGTAGGGCTGGGCGAAGCGTTGAAGCACCAAATGCTCAACGACTATGTGCCGTTTATCATACTTTTAGCGGCGTTATACGTAGTTACGGGAGGAATTCATATCCACTACACCACTACCCCGCGTCCTATCGTAAATGCAGCGATAATGTTTATTGGCTATGGCTTGGCATCGCTCGTA
>JAGBWT010000009.1 GCA_017629615.1 Alistipes sp.
ACAACATTCTTCAAAATCGGACTTTTCAGTTTCGGTGGTGGCTTTGCGATGATTCCGCTTATGCAGCGTGAGGTTATCGAGAAGCATAAGTGGATTGACGACAAAGACTTCCTCGATATGCTTGTCTTGGCGCAATCTACCCCGGGTCCTATTGCTGTGAATACGGCGGTTTTTGTGGGCTACAAAACACGAGGTGTTGTGGGTGCAATAGCGACAACTCTCGGCACGGTATTGCCCTCATTCATAGTAATTTTGCTCTTGGCTTTGTTCTTTGCCGAGGTGCGTGATAATCGCTATGTCGATGCCGCCTTTCGTGCTATGCGCCCAGCGGTTGTGGCATTGATTGTTGCGCCGTTGATGGGGTTGGTCAAGGGTATGAAGTGGTACTTGGCAGCCCTCGCAGCAGCGGTAGCAATGGCAGTGTGGTACTTCGGCGTTTCGCCGATGTATCTGATTGGTGCAGGCGTGGTTGTGGGCATTGCAATAGCCGTATATAACGGCAGAAAGGGGGCGATGAGATGATTTATCTGCAACTTTTCCTCTCTTATTTGAAGATTGGTTTCTTCGGCTTTGGTGGCGGATATGCGATGTTGTCGCTTATCCAAAACGAGATTGTCGAGCAACGAGGTTGGCTTACGGCTACGCAGTTTGCCGATATCGTGGCGGTATCGCAGATTACACCCGGCCCTATCGCAATCAACTCGGCAACCTATATCGGCTATACCATTGCGGGCTTTGGTGGCTCGGTGGTGGCGACCTTTGCGGTCTGTTTGCCTTCGCTTACGCTGATGTTGCTCCTGACGAGATTTTTCCTCCGCCACCGAGAGAATCGCTATATCCAGACCGTTGTTAAGGCGGTTGGACCTATCGTTGTGGGTATGATTGCATCGGCAGCGTTATTGCTGATGTTCCCACGCTCGGGTGAGAACGAGAACTTCACCGATGTATGGTCGTGGTTGCTCTTCGGAGCGGTGTTGTACGGCTCCTATCGCAAGGTCAATCCTATTTTGATGATTATCCTCTCGGCAGTTGCGGGCGTAGTGATTTACGCCCTTGTGCCGATGATGGGTTAGAGCAACATTGCCAGCACACCAAAGAGTACCGCTGTGACAATCAGCACCATCAAAATAGCGCCGAGGAGACCGAAAGTATAACCCAAACAGCCGTATTTAGGCTCCGAGCCTTCGGGTAATCTTTCGGATAATAGTACCAGAATAAAGCCGATAAGCGGCGTGAAAATTGCCGACAATATAAATGCCCAACCGAAGCCGATATTACGGCGACTTCCTAAAAATCCTACCAATACATCGAGCAACAAGCCCGAAACAAGCGCAAAAATAATAATTGACGAAACCATATATCTTACTATTTAGATAACTCTTTTGCTAAACTCTCCATAAAGTTGATGCCGACCTCGATAGCCTCCTCGCTTGGGGCGAAGGTCGAGGTGTGGCTGCGACCTGCCGATGTGCCTACGCCTAAACGATAGAAAAGCGATGGATATTGCTGGCAGTAGAAGCCGAAATCCTCCGAGGTGTATCGCTTGCCCAATATCTTGGTAGTCAAACCTTTTGCCGAAGCGAGTGCGAGAGCCTTCTCAACGAGCGCATCATCGCTCACTACGGCAGGGTAGCCGTGATTTATATCAACCTCGGTCGTAGTGCCGAACTTTGCATCTACCGACTGCGCTGCCGCCTCGATAATGTGCCAAACGGTGCGGCGATGTTCCTCGCTGAAACAGCGGAAAGTACCCTCCATATAGACCTCATCGGGTATCACATTTGTCGCTCCGTCGGCAACAACTTTGCCAATCGAAAACACTGTATTTTCGTCATTTACGGCGTTCAACATCGTCACGAGGTGTGCTGCGGCAACCACTGTGTCGTTCAGTTCAGAGCGCATAGCG
>JAGBWT010000074.1 GCA_017629615.1 Alistipes sp.
CAAACGGCACCGAGGTTATCAACGGCTACACATACCAATATTGGGATATGCCAGTAAATGCTAACGACAGCAAGTTCAACGTTATCGTTAACAATGGTACAAGCCAGACAAGCGACTTTGGTCCGCTTACCCTCTCGAGCGATATCTACTTGTTGCTCAACAGCACCACCGTTTCGGTGATTGAGGACATCAACAACCCAGAGCCTGCAACTCCTATCCTGAAGTGCAAGATTTACGCAACCACTACCCTCTCGTGGTCGAATATGAACATCTACGCTTGGGGTGGTATCGCGACTGCCGGCTGGCCTGGTAGCGCAATGACCAAGGAGACTATCAATGGTACTACCTACTACTCGTATGAGGTTGATAAGGGTGTATCGGGTAGCATCATCTTTAACAACGGTTCGGCACAGACCGTCGATGTTACAGGTGTTTCGGTTACAAGCGATGTATTCTACAAAATCAACACCACTCAATCGGGTGGCAAGTACACCGTTACAAAGATTGCCGACCCACGTTAATCGGCAGTCGTAACGACAAACAATCAGCCCGACCTTTTGCAGGTCGGGCTGATTTCTTTTATCCACGCTTCGCGTCTCGCGTAGAGGAGCTTTATAGCAGGGGCGATAACTAATCGATTTCTACAAACTTCTCTGTCGGAACTTTGCACAAAGGACATCTTACAGGAGCCTCTTCACCCTCGTGAACATAACCACATACTGTACAACGAAATTTCTTTTCCATAATATTTGAGTTTTATTGGTTAATAATATTTTTGTTTTGCTACTGCAAAGATAAGCATAATTTATAATATTCGCAAATTGTATTTTCTTATACTATAATAGGCTATTCCAATATCACCGAACGGAGGAAATACTCTATATCGGCCACGTCCGACGAATCCTTAACCATAACCACCTTGCGAGCATCGAGCAGATACATCGAAGGGATTGCACGCAGGTCGTAGAGACGGTCACGCTCGATTACGCACCCCTTATCGTAGCCGTTAATCCACCCCTTTGGCAGTGGGTGACGACGCCACTCCGCAAGGTCGCGGTCGGGATAGATGGCCAATATCTTCAACTTACCGCTCTTGATAAATCGCTCGACGATAGGCGAAGCAAGCAGGTCGGCCTGAATATCGCGACACATCGGGCAACCAGGAGTATTGATATAGAGCAGCACAAAGTCGCACTTCAATCCATAGAGCGAACCACTACGCCCCGAAGCAAGCGTATATCGGAAATCGTTAGCCTTGTGGCCGATGCGGTTTTGGCTCGCCATTTCGAGGTCGTACTGCGGAGCCATACGCTCATACTCATCGTAGTAGGGCGAGCCGAGCAGAACTTCGAGGGCTGCGATATAGAGCTCATCGCTACGAAATGGAGAATTGGGGTCGTGCAACAGCGCCTCCGACATCGAAGCGAAGCGGTCAAGCATCGTACGCGACACGGCAGCACGCTGCATCAAGCCTCGAACCGACTCCCCATCTTGTCGGCCGACACAACTCTGAATCCACGTTGCATAGGCCTTCAACAGCGCAGTCGAATCGACACGCGTCAAAGAGAGCGTATCGGCAAAATCAAATCTGTCCCAAAAGTGCGCCTTGACATATTCGCCACGGTGCTGCGGAGCAATATGTGACGGCACTGCAACATAGGGAAATTCTCGCGTCGAAGCCTCCACCGACTGCTCAACAGCTTCGTCTCGGGAGCTATTCTGCTTATCGGCACGATTGATACACGAAGCTCCAAAAAGCATTGTCATTACCATAATATATATATAGGAGTTACGCATCATAATACAAAGTTATCAATTTTTGGCAAAATTTTCGATTTAGCACAAAAAAAATCGGCTTGCCGAAACTCGACAAGCCGAATCTTATAGCAAACTTCGTTCCGACTATTTGCTCAACTCTGCAAGAGCTGTCTTTGCAGCCTCAACGCTATTGCCGGATACAACCTTCTGCAAATACTCCATAGCCTTCGCCTTCAACGCAGCGTCCTTGTTACCACCTGCGTTATACTTTGCGTTATAAGCGGCACCAATGATGAAGTATACGTCGCTCTGGTCGCCAGCCTCGGTCTGTGCCGCAGCAGCGTTATCGCCCAACTCGATTACCTTGTCGTAAGCCTTCTTGTTGTTGTAAGCCTGCAAACGAATCTTCTCGGCCAATGCCGAAGCAGGATTGGTTGCGAGCATCGACTCTGCCATAGCGATAATACCATCGTGCTCACCAGCCTGCTGCATACGAGCAACCTCATTGTTGGTATACATAGCCATCTTCTCCTTTGCCGACGAAATAGCAGCAGCGTAACGAGTAGGATTCAAGCCGCAGATGTTCTCACAAACGCCCATACCCTTCTGATACTCACCAAGCTTGAAGTAGCTCTCGGCCAAGTAGAGTGCCATATCGGTATTACGAGGATTGGCTGCATAGCCCTTCTCGAAAACTGCTACTGCCGCAGCATAATCACCTGCATTGAACGCCTTACCGCCCTGTGCCTGGTAGCACTTTGCAATCCAGCTGTTAGCTTTGAGCTTCGACTGCTGGTCGCCATAGAGTTCTGCCTTGTCGGCCGACTTCGAGAACTTCTCGATAGCCTCATCGAACTTACCGCTCTTGATAGCTACACCACCCAACTGGAAATAGCAGGTTGGGATATACTTCTTCGACGCAGCTACGCAGTTCAATACGTTGCTATCCTCCGAATCAATACCACCCTTAACAACATCTTCGAATGCCGTCAAAGCGGTTGCCCACTGCTTTGCTTGAAGAGCAGCTGTACCCTGATTGTACTTCTCGATAATTTCACCTGTACTTTGAGCCGACGCTGCAACAAACGACAAGAGCGCAACGGCCATCATAACGAGTTTTTTCATAATCTTTAAGTATACTTTTATTTGTTAATTTTGAGTCGATTTCAACAATTCGCAAAGGTATAACTTTTCTTTGATATTTCAAAATTTAACGCAACCGAGCAAAGAAATCGACCATAAGTTTCTCGCACTCTTCTGCCAAAACTCCTGATAACACAACGCTCCGCGGGTGGAGAATATTGCCCGCAACGCTCGAAAAGCCACGTTTTTTGTCCGATGCGCCATATACAATGCGACCAATTTGGCTCCAAGCCAAAGCCCCTGCGCACATCACACAAGGCTCGACCGTAACGTATAGCGTGCAGTCGGTCAGATACTTACCGCCAGGCGTCGATGATGCCGCCGTGATAGCTTGAATCTCGGCGTGGGCAGTAACATCGACAAGCGTCTCGACCAAATTATGACCTCGGCCAACAACCCTGTCACCTGCAACAATAATAGCTCCCACAGGTACCTCGTCGCTATCAAATGCCTTTTGAGCCTCAATTAGGGCTAAACGCATATATTTTTCGTCGATTTCACGAGAAACTTCCATAATTTTATTACTTTTGTAGGTTAAATATCGGACAAAGATACAAAAATAAATATAAAGCCTATGTACAGAAGTCATAATTGCGGTGAGTTAAGAGCCGCAAACGTAAATCAGAGCGTCACTCTTGCCGGTTGGGTACAAAAGGTGCGCAACCTCGGTGCAATGACCTTTATCGACCTGCGCGACCGCTACGGCATCACACAGATTGTTGTCGAGGAGAACTCGGCCGAGGAGACTCGCGCCAATGCAGCTCGTCTCGGTCGCGAATTTGTCATTCAGGTTACGGGCCGCGTTATCGAGCGCGAATCGAAGAACCCAAAGATGGCAACGGGCGACATTGAGGTTGCTGCCGAAAAGATTAACATTCTGACCGAGTCGGTACTGCCTCCATTCACAATCGAAGAGAATTCGGACGGAGGCGATGACCTGCGTATGAAGTATCGCTACCTCGACCTGCGTCGTCCGCCATTGCAGCGCAATATGATTCTCCGCCACAAGATGGCACAGGAGATTCGCCGCTTCCTCGACTCGGAGGGATTCCTCGAAATCGAGACCCCATACCTCATCAAATCGACGCCGGAGGGTGCTCGCGACTTTATCGTACCAAGCCGTATGAACCCTAACGAGTTCTACGCCCTTCCACAATCGCCTCAAACTTTGAAGCAGTTGTTGATGGTTGCAGGCTACGACCGCTATTTCCAAATCGTACGCGGTTTCCGCGATGAGGACCTTCGTGCCGACCGTCAGCCGGAGTTTACCCAAATCGACTGCGAGATGTCGTTTATCGAGCAGGAGGACGTATTGGAGATTTTCGAGCGTTGGGCAAAGCATATGTTCAAGAGCGTCTTGGGCGTAGAATTTAACGAGCCTTTGCGCCGTATGCCGTGGATTGAGGCGATGGAGAAGTATGGCTCGGATAAGCCGGACTTGCGCTTCGGTATGGAGTTTGCCGACATTACCGACCTCGCTCACGGACACTCGTTCTCGGTATTCGACGATGCGGAGTATGTAGTAGGTTTTGCCGCTACGGGCTGCGCAGCCTATACCCGTAAGCAAATCGACGCATTGACCGAGTATGTTAAGCGTCCGCAAGTTGGTGCAAAGGGTTTGGTTTGGATTCGTGTCGAAGAGGGCGGCATCAAGTCGTCGATTGACAAGTTCTTCTCGCCCGAGGAGTTGCAGGCTATCGCCGAGCGTCTTGGAGCAAAGGCCGGTGACCTCTGCCTTATTCTCTGTGGCAAGAAGTTCAAGGCCCTCACACAACTCTGCGCACTTCGTCTGCACGTTGCCGAGCAGTTGGGTCTGCGCGACCCGAAGAAGTTTGCGCCACTTTGGGTTATCGACTTCCCTATGTTCGAGTGGGACGAGGAGACCGAGCGTTTCTACGCTATGCACCACCCATTCACATCGCCAAAGCCGGAAGATGTCGAGTTTTTGGAGAGCGACCCTGCACGCGTACGTGCCAACGCCTACGACTTCGTTTGCAACGGCACAGAGCTGGGTGGTGGTTCGATTCGTATCCACGACGCACAGTTGCAGTCGCAGATATTCAAGTGCCTCGGCTTTACGCCAGAGCAGGCCGAAGCACAATTCGGCTTCCTCATCAATGCCTTCCGTTACGGCGCGCCACCGCACGGTGGTTTGGCTTTCGGTTTCGACCGTCTCTGCTCGTTGTTTGGTGGCTCGGAGTCGATTCGCGACTACATCGCCTTCCCAAAGAACAACGCAGGTCGCGACGTAATGCTCGATGGCCCTTCGCCTGTTGCACAGGAGCAACTCGACGAGCTCTACCTCTCGCTTGTTACGCCTGCCGAGAAGTAGCATAAACAGGATAGACCAAAAGCCTGACCAACAACCCATTGGGCAGGCTTTTTGTTCGCAAGTCAAAAACGATAACCTATGGCAACACCTTTGGCAGAGAGGCTTCGCCCTCAAAAACTCGAAGATTATATCGGCCAGCAACATTTGGTCGGTAGTGATGGTGTTTTTCGCCGCTTCATCGAGGCGGGGAATGTGCCGTCGTTTATCTTGTGGGGACCTCCCGGGGTCGGAAAGACAACGTTGGCGAAGATTGTTGCCAACGAATTGGGGCGACCATTCTTCACCCTCTCGGCCGTAACCTCGGGTGTAAAGGAGGTGCGCGAAGTTATCGAACAGGCCAAGCGACAGCAGTTCTTCAACTCGGCTACTCCACTGCTCTTTATCGACGAGATTCACCGCTTCAACAAATCGCAGCAAGATTCTCTGCTCGGAGCTGTCGAGCAAGGCATCGTAACGCTGATTGGTGCAACGACCGAGAACCCTTCGTTTGAGGTTATATCGCCACTTTTGAGCCGTTGCCAGGTCTATACGCTCCGTCCGATGAACGACGAGCAGTTGGAGCAACTGCTACAACGCGCACTCTCGACTGACGAGCAGTTGCGCCAGCGTGAAATCATTGTCGAGGAGCGCGAGGCTTTGTTCCGTTTCTCGGGTGGCGATGCACGCAAGTTACTCAACATTCTCGACATCATCATCAACGCCTCGGAGGGTTGCATCACAATCAACAACCAAAGCGTCACGGAGGCCCTGCAACAAAACATCGCCCTCTACGACAAGAGTGGCGAACAGCACTACGACGTTATCTCGGCTTTTATCAAGAGCGTAAGAGGTAGCGACCCGAATGCAGCCATCTACTATCTGGCCCGTATGTTGGCAGGAGGAGAAGAGCCTCGATTTATTGCTCGACGACTCGTTATCCTCGCATCGGAGGATATTGGGCTCGCCAACCCCAATGCATTGTTATTGGCCAACGCCTGCTTCGATACCGTTCACAAGATTGGTATGCCCGAGGCACGCATTACGCTGGCCGAAACGACCATCTATCTGGCCACATCGCCAAAAAGCAACTCGGCCTACGCTGCCATAAACGAGGCTTTGGCCTTTGTCGGTCACGACACAACCAACCGCCCCGTACCACTGCACCTGCGCAATGCTGTCACCGACCTGATGAGCGACGAGGGTTATGGCAAGGATTACAAATATGCCCACGATTTTGCCGGCAACTTTGTCGAGCAGGAGATTATGCCAGACTCGTTGCAAGGCAAACAATTCTACCACCCCAACACAACCAACCCTACCGAGCAACGCATAGCTTCGCGGATTGACGAGTTGTGGAGGGGGAAATACAAATAGTGCTGAAATGAGACGACTGTTTATTATACTTTCCATTATGCTGACGACAGCCTTTATGGTTTCGGCCAAAGCGACAAAACAAACTTTTTTGTATGCCGAGAAATCGGGCGAAAAGTTATATCTCGACCACTACGCTGCACCGAGAGAGGGTCTGCGACCTTGCGTTATGTTCCTCTTTGGAGGAGCCTTTGCGCGTGGCGACCGCGCCAACGAGGACTATGCGCCTTATTTCGATATGCTCACCTCGGCAGGTTACGACGTTGTGTCGATAGATTATCGTCTTGGGCTGAAAAATCCGCCAAAAGCAGAGGGGTTACGTCAAACTATCGGGCTAATGAAACAAGCCGTGTGCTACGCAGTCGAGGACCTATACTCGGCAACCCGCTATGTTTTAGACCACGCCAAAGAGTGGAATATCGACCCTTCGAAGATTGTGGTCAGCGGGTCGAGTGCCGGTGCTATCGCCGCACTGCAAGCCGAGCACGGCATCTGCAATAGCGACGAGAGTGCAGCCATACTCGGGGATTTCAACTATGCAGGTCTTATCTCTTTTGCGGGTGCTATATTCTCGACCGACGGTCGTCCGAAATGGGCAAAAGAGCCTTGTCCGCAGATGTTGTTTCACGGGACATCGGACCGCAACGTACCATATCGCAAGGTGTCGCTATTCGGCATAGGCTTCTATGGCTCGGAGGTCATCGCAGAGGAGGCCGAGAAACGTGGCTGGCCCTACTACTTCTACTCGGCCGAGTGGCGCGGTCACGAAATGGCCGAGACCCCTATGACTCAAAACTCGCACGAAATACTATCGTTTATCGAACAAGCGGTCGTCGAGGGTAAATCCTTGCAGATTGTCGAGCAGGTCAAAGACCTATCGCTCGAAAAGCAACCTACGCGCTTCTCGATAAAGGAGTATATGCGTGCCAATTATGGGGAGTAGGCAATGAGACGAATCGGAGTCATATCGGATACACACGGCACATTTGATGCACCGCTACGCGACTTTTTGGCCGAAGTCGATGAGATTTGGCACGCGGGCGATATTGGCTCTATCGAACTCGCCGAAGAGATTGCCGCCTTCAAGCCCCTACGGGCCGTATATGGCAATATCGACAACTCGTCCGTAAGGTCGGTATACGACGAGGAGGCCTGGTTTTGTTGCGAAGATGTGTCGGTCGTAATGACTCACATTGGAGGCTACCCTCGACACTACGAGCCAAAGGCTCTGCGTCGCATACAGAGCGCACGCCCAAAGATATTCATTTCGGGACACTCGCACATTTTGAAAGTGATGTACGACCCCATATACGACCTGCTACACATAAACCCAGGTGCGGCAGGTTGCTATGGATTTCATACGGTACGCACAGCAATCCGTTTTACGATTGACGGCGACAAGATTTCGGAGATGGACGTATGGAATCGCGAACACAGAAAAATCATAAAAAACAATAACAGATGAAAAAATCGGTAGTATCGTCGTTCGATGTAGACCATCGAACACTCCGCGAAGGGTTGTATCTTCGCTCGACCTATACAATCAACGACTCGCTCGCAGTACTCTCGTGGGACCTGCGTTTCTGCGCGCCAATGGACAAAAAGCCTCTCTCGGCAGGTGTCGTTCACACCATTGAGCATTTGATGGCATACCATTTGCGCCTCGACGAGAAGATTGGCGCAAGCATCGTATCGTTCTGCCCTATGGGTTGCCAAACAGGTTTCTACCTCTCGACGATGAACAACATCGACGCAGAGGATATAGCAGCGGCACTCATTCGCGTATACGAAAAGGTCTTCCCTATCGCATCGACCGACGACATTGTAGGTCTTAACGAGGTACAGTGCGGCAACCCTGCGCTATATGCCATCGACGAGACTAACGAGGCTATGGGCCGCTATGTTGAAACGCTCAAAAATCGATAGACTATGCGAATACTTATCGTAGCCCCAACCCATCGCGAATTTCGCAATATTACGGCAGCCGTCGAGAAGCGCACTGCCCCACACCACGACTATACAATCATCGAGAGTGGTATCGGCAAGGCAGGAGCCGCCGCAGCCGTAGGCGCAACCCTCGCAACGGCCGAGCAACCATTCGACCGCATTGTCGTAATCGGTTTTGCAGCCGGTAGCAAGGGTATGCATCAGGGCGATATTGTTGTTCCAAATCGTGCGCAGTACCACGACTGCGATGTTCCCGAAGGCTTTATCCCCGAACTCACCGACCCACTAACGTTGGCCGGCCGCGAGGAGATTACGGTATTTACGGGCGACTCGTTTGTTAATGCCAAGAGCGTAGCCGAGATAAAGGCTCGCTTCGGGATTGAGATGGCTATTTTCGATATGGAGATTACTGCGGTAGCCATTGCCGCACGATTGTTCAACAACGTAAGCGTTGCAGCCGTGAAATTCATTTCGGACGTACCCGAAGATGGTCACAACGAGATGTCGTATGACGAGTTTGCTGATTCACACGCCGACTTCTCGCCACTACTCGACCGCATTGAGGCGATGTAGGACGTAGCAAAAAGCATTAATACAACAATATAACCATATGAGATTGATTGGTAACATTATTTGGTTTATCCTGGGCGGTTTTCTGCTTGGATTGAGCTATATCATCGGAGGCCTGATACTATGCCTCACCATTATCGGCATTCCGTTTGGTGTGCAGATTATAAAGCTGGGATTTTTTGCGATGTGGCCTTTTGGTGGCGAAGTCGTACAAAAGCAAAATTTTGTAACCGCGCTACCAGTCATAATGAATATATTGTGGATTATTTTAGGGGGTCTTTACATCGCTACATTGCACCTCGTATTGGGCGTGATATTCTGCATCACCATCATCGGTATCCCATTTGGCAAGCAGCACTTCAAGCTGATGTCTCTTGCTGCGCTGCCATTCGGTGTCAAGATTGTCCGCAAATAGGCAACAGCCAACATCAAACATTAACGCCATAGAGGGTTATTCTCGACCATCTATGGCGTTCTTCTTAACTGCAACAACGGCTATAACAGCCCCGAGAAGAGGCCTATTGCACCAATTCTATTGTTGGGCTATCTGCTCCTTGTCGTACTCCAACTGCGCACGCAACTCCTCGACCGACGAGAACTTACGCTCGTCACGAATCTTCTCGATTAACGCAACGCGCAACACACGACCATAGAGGTCGCCGTGAAAATCAAATATATGGGTTTCGAGCAGACGCGTACGGCCATCAACCGATGGGCGAACACCAACATTCGACATCGCACGATAACGACGGCCATCAATCTCGACCTCCGAACGATATACACCATTGGCAAGGTCGTTGCGGTCGGCCACGTCCATATTTGCTGTCGGGAAACCGAGCGTACGGCCCAATCTATTACCTCCGATAACTACTCCTTCGACCACTTGCATCGCAAATCAGACATTTTCTGTTAAACGTTTAACCAACGAGAATTGCGAAAAGAACTCCTTGGCAAAGACCCGGACAACCGTATAGGCCGGAATGGCAAGCAGCATACCCACGATGCCCGCCAACGAACCGGCAAGCAGAATAACGATAAAGACTTCGAGCGGGTGCGCCTTGACGCGCTCCGAGTAGAGTAACGGCTGCAATACGAAATCGTCGAGACCCTTAATAACAAGCAACGAGCCAACGATAACTCCAATCGTATAGCCTATTGTACAACCATCGATTGGCGAAACAACTCCGATAAACATCGAGGCTATACCACCCATCAACGGTCCTGCATAAGGAATAACATTCATCACGCCCATAATAACACCTATAAAGCAGGCGTCGGTCGTATTCATTCCGAATGCAATCATCGTAACCGAAACTACGACCATCAATATCACGCTCTCGCAAACAAGACCCACGAAATATCGCGACAAGAGATTGCTCACCTTATCCAATGCGCGATTAACATTCTCCTTGTAACGCTGTGGGAAGATAGCCGTAACCATCGAGTAGAACAGCCCCTCCTCCTTCATAAAGAAGAATGTGATAAACGACACCGAGAAGAATACAACAAGCACCGACAACGATAAATCGACCACCGACGAGAAGGCCGCATTGATAGTACCGTAGTCAAGCACTTCGCG
>JAGBWT010000075.1 GCA_017629615.1 Alistipes sp.
ATATGAAAAAGATTCTTTTGGTCTTGGTTGCTCTTTTGAGCTATGCAGGTGCTATGGCGCAGGTGCCATCGGTAAAGGTAGAGAATGGTAAGGGTGAGGCTGTCAATACAGCATCGTTGGTCGATGGTAAGACGCCGATGATTATCTCGTTCTGGGCTGTGACGTGCAAGCCTTGTATTCGTGAGCTTGATGAGATTAACGACCAGCTGCCTGATTGGCTCGAAGAGGCAAAATTCCGCGTGGTGGCAATCTCGACCGACGATAGCCGTTTCTCGGCACAGGCGCGAGCTTTGGTCGAGGGTCACGGTTGGAGCGACTTTACGGTGCTCTACGACAAGAACCAGGAGTTTATGCGCGCTATGAATGTGTCGTTTACTCCGCAGGTGTTTGTTGTCGATAAGAGTGGCAAGATTGTATATTCGCATACGGGATATACGCCGGGCAGTGAGCAGGAACTTATCGATAAGATTAAGAGCCTGAAATAGTAGGCGATAGACCAATTTAAGAGATGAAGAGACTTTGTTTGTTGCTCGCACTGCTTGTTGTGGTGGGTGTGAGCAGTGTTGGTGCGAAGGAGCAATCCGACAAGAAAGAGCGCCCGAAGGGCTATCTGACGGGTAGCTTCGAGACCAACTCGATATACTATGTGGACGATGCAAAGACCAACGCAATCGTTCCCGATGACCGTTTTGGCTCGAATAATTATCTGAAACTCGACTACTATCGCGGTCGATTTTCGGCCGGTGTTCAGGCCGAGGCCTATCTGCCGGTCTTGCAGGGTTATCCTACCGAGTTGAAGCGTTTTGGCTTGTCGAACTTCTACGCTTCGTGGACCGACAAGAGTTTTTCGGTTACGGCGGGTACATTCTACGACCAATTTGGTAGCGGTTTGCTCTTCCGTAGTTTTGCCGACCGTACGCTCGGCATCAATAGTGCGCTGATGGGTGCGCGATTTACCTACAACTACAAAAATATTTTGGGCGTAAAGTTAATTTGGGGCTTGCCGCGTCTCGGTATGGAGTTCTCGGATACGCAGGCTCGTGGTGGCGATATCTCCTTCTCGATTTCTAATCTCGCGGGTTGGACCAATACATCGTTATCGGTCGAGGGCTCGGTGCTCAATCGCTACGAGGCTATTTCGGCTTCGTTGCAGGAGGAGGGTGCAAAGCCAACTTCGACAGGATTCTCGGGTAGAGTCAATTTCGAGCATAAGGGCTTTATCTTTAAGGGCGAATATATCGATGCGGGTGAGCGTCACTACTCCAATACTGCATACGACGGCAAGAACGACCCTCGTATCGACCTGATTAAAAATGGTAACGCTCAACTTATCGAGGTTGGTTACAGCGGCTATGGCTTGGGTGTCAATATCTCGGCTCGCCGTTTGGAGTATATGGACCAGCCGATAATCTATCGCAACACCTCGTCGGCCAATACGATGAACTATATTCCGGCTCTGTGTGCGCAGTACTCCTATCTGCTCACCAATCTCAACCCATATATCGTACAGCCAAGCACCTTCTATGGCTCGTATATCAATCCGGGCGAGATAGGTGGTCAGATTGATGTCTACTACAACTTTCGTCGCGGTTCGTTGCTTGGCGGTAAGCGTGGTATGAAGTTAGGTGTAAACTATTCGACCTATTATAGTCTGCGTGGTGAGCGTACGGCCAAAGCCGATAAGTTGTTGTGGCAAAATCTCAACGTGACGCTCGAAAAGCAGATTACCCGCAAATTCAAGTTGCAGTTGCTCTACGCCTTCCAGGAGTACAACCCGTCGCACGGTGTGAGTCGAGCAACGTGGATTTCGAATATCTTTGTAGCCGATATGCTCTACAAGTTTACGCCGAAGTTCTCGACCCGCTTGGAGTTGCAGTACCTTACCTCGTTTGAGGATAAGCGCGATTGGGTGGCTGCGTTGTTGGAGGTCAATTTTGCCCCTGCGTGGAGCATCTATGTCAGCGATATGTACAACCACGGTTGGACCAAGACGCACTACTATAACGCGGGTGTTAGCTTTACGAAGTCGCGTACGCGTATCCAGTTGAGTTATGGTCGCAATCGTGCCGGAATGGTATGCTCGGGTGGTGTCTGCCGCAATATCCCTGCCTATACGGGTGCCAACCTCTCGATTACCACTTCGTTTTAGTTAATGTGTGATTGATATGAAATACTCTATATCAAAACTATTTGGGCTGTTGGTCGTTGTCGCTGCATTTGCATTGGCTTCGTGTCACGGCGATGTTAATGAACTGATTACCGATTCGGGCAATTCGGGTGGCGGAGGTGACGATGGCGGTGTGTCGTCGGGTCTGATAATCTCGGCCTCGAAGAGTACGGTTGAGGCCGATGGTGACGACTACGTAACCCTCTCCTTGAAGCTCGATGGTGTGGAACTTACGGCCGACGATTCGACCCTCGCAAATGTCTATTTTAAGAACGCGGTTACGGGTCGTCGCTTGGAGCGTTACTCGACAACATTCTCGGCCGTGAAGAACGGTAAATATACTTTGGTCGCAAGTTACAAGGGGCGCCAGAGCGAAAATTCGGTTGTTATTACGGCCAAAAACCGCGAAAAATATGAGCCGTATGGTCAGAAGATTATGGTCTACGACCTGACGGGAACGTGGTGTGCCTACTGCCCATCGATGACCGCTGCTCTCGAAAATGTCGATGCCGAGTGGCGTGAAAATATGTTGGTTCTTGCCGTCCATTCGTCAAGTTCCGATGTAGACCCTTATGCGATTCCTTATGGGCGTAGCGATTTGGGTGGCGCGATGTTGTCGCAGTTTGGCGGTTCGGGCTATCCGTGCTGTATATACGACCTTGCCTATATGAATATGGAGCGTACGGCAACGGGTATCGGGGCGATAATTCAGCAACACCTTCATAACTATCCGGCATCGTGTGGCGTGAAGATTAACTCTTCGTCGTTGGAGTCGGGCCGCTTGCGTGTAACAGCCTCGGTTGTTTCGCCAAAGGGTGGAGAGTATGATTTGGGCTATGCCTTGTTGCTCGACAATCAATACTATGCTGCGGGAACGGAGGCCGACCATATCTACGACGATATTGTTGTGGCTGTTTCGCCTAACTTTTTGCAGATGTCGGCCGATAGTAAATTTACGTTGGCCGCAGGTGAGGAGCGTAGCGTGTCGTTCGATGTCGAAAATTTGCCATATACGTCGAGCGAAAATCTGCGAGTTGTAGTCTATGCGTTCTGCAAGCGTGATGGTCGCACGATGGTCGATAACGCCAATGTTTGTGCCGTGGGTGAGAGCATCGATTATACGCCTGTCAGTGAGGTCGATTATACGTTGCCCGACGACGATGTTGTCGGCGAAGTTCCGGAGGGCGTCGTGCGTCTCTTTGCCGATAAGACGTCGGTTGTGGCCGATGGTGTCGATGTTGTGACCTTCAAGGTCGTGTATGGCTCGGAGGATGTGAGCAATGGCCGCACAACAACTATCGTCAGAACCTTCAACGGCGAGGAGATTTCGCTTGCTGCCGGTGCCAACACCTTCGCCACAACTGCTGCGGGAACCTATACATTCAAGGCTCGATACTATAAGGGTGGCGAACACTTCTCCGACAACGAAGTGACCGTTACGGCAACACGAGCAACTGCCGACCAGGCGCAAAAGTTTCGTCATAAGATGCTCGGTATGCAATTTACATCGGTCGGTTGTACCTATTGCCCGATGTTGAGTACCGTGATTGGCCTTATCGATGAGACGCAACCCGAGCGATTGGTGCCGGTGTCGTTTCACGTCGATTTCAATATCTCCGACCCGATGCGTATTGCGGCTGCCGATGCCTACTACTCGAAGTTTGGCAGTAGTGGCCTGCCGCTCTTTGTGCTTGATATGCGCGATGGCGAGAAGATGACCTCGGTTCAGAGTGTTATAGAGTCGGAGATGTCAAAGAGCCTTGCCAACTATCCGCCAACGTGTGGTGTCGCTATCGGTACATCGTACGACGCTTCGACCCGTACATTGAAGGTTACACCGCGTATTACATCGAATGTGGCCTCGTCGTACCGCTATTTGGTATTCTTGGTTGAGAGCGGTATCGAATATATGCAGTATGGAGCGTCGGACAACTACCTCCATAACAACGTTGTTCGTCACGCAGTCTCCGACAATATCTATGGCAC
>JAGBWT010000010.1 GCA_017629615.1 Alistipes sp.
CCCAGCCTACCCAGCCTACCCAGCCTACCCAGCCTACCCAGCCTACCCATCGCCCCTAAAAAGACAAAAACGTTAGCGGAAGTAGAATCAGCCTAATATCAATTTTTCCCGTTTGCCTCCCACAACCTTATACGCCACCCCATCGCGAAATGGCTTAACACCATCGCACTCGCCACAACTAATGACAACATTGCCGAGGCGGTCGATAAAGTGCCACGAGCGACCAAGTTGCACAGCCGCAAGACCTTCGGTAAACTCCCACACGCAGTCGTAGAGTGGTGGTATGACAAACTCACCCTGCGGATTGCGAAAGCCCCACCAACCACGGTCGGTATCGCTCTCCAAAGGCTCGCCACTATCGGCTTGGTGTGTGCGGAGCGAGAGCGACAACAGCTCTTTGAGTTGCGTGAGGGTCGGATATGGCGAACGGAGCAGCTGCGCGATACGATAGCGTGCGGCATTCCCCTGCAAAGCAAGGAGTCGCTCAACCTCGTCGAGTGCAGGGTCGCGCCCCTCGATAGCCTCGGCAGGTGTGATGAACATCTTGTCGTCGAGCGAGTAGCGTTGTGAGAGCGTCGGGTCGAGCGCGAGGGCGTGGAGCATCGTCGAGATAAGCGCTATCGGATAGTCGTCGATATGCTTGTCGAATATATCGGCCCGACGAGGGTGCTGATAGCCCCTCGTACCCAACTCCTCGCAGTCGGCATAGGTAAATTGGGGCAGATACATAGCGTCGAAATCGACCAATCGCAACTCGCCCTCGGGTGTGACGACCATATTGTCGGGTTTGAGGTCGCCGTGCGCCCACGGCTGGGAGAGCAAATCGAGGGCAAAGCGGTCGAACCTATCGGCCAGGGCCTCCATCTGCTCTCGGTCGCCAATCGCACGCCTTATGACCAACTCCAACGACTCCCCTTCGACCCACTCTTCGAGTATCACATCGGCCCACGCGCTACGCTGACCAGGAGCTGTCACAAACAACTCCTCGGGATAGTATCTGTCGCCATATATCGCACGGCTGTTGTACTTTGTGCGCAACAGACATCGCAACTTATAGAGTTTGCCGTGGTGCAACACCTTGAATACGGCAGCCGTAGCACCGTTCCACATCTGCGGACGGCGGCGATAACCATCGTATAGCTCAATATCGTCGAGCGTGCGCCAACGGCAACAGGTCGCAAAGAGCGTATGAAGGCAGGCGGTAAGTGTAATGAACATTTGTGGTGTGGTGTATCAAAAAAACGAGGTTGCCGACACGCCGTGCCAAGCAACCTCGAAATGTTTTGTCGGAAGTTTAGTTGCAGTGATGCTCCTCGCAACCGCAATCGCCCTCGCCGCAGTCGCCCTCGCAGTGGCAATCGCCACAGCCGCAACCGCACGAACCCTGCAAATCCTCCGGAGTCACGTCGCGAACCGACACAACCTCAACGTCGAAATTCAAGGTCTTACCGGCCATAGGGTGGTTGAAGTCCATCACAACGCTCTCCTCCTTAACCTCGCGGATAATACCGTTCATACGGTGACCCTCGGCGTCGCTCATAGGCACGATATTGCCCACGAAGAGAATATCCTCGGCCACCTTGCCATCAATCATAAAGATTGATTTTGGCAACTCGACGATAGCCTCGGCAATCACCTCGCCATAGCCGTCCTTTGGTTCCAACGTGAACGAAACCTTATCGCCCGGCTCCTTACCGATAAGCGCGCCCTCGAATTTAGGGAGCAACATACCCGTTCCACAAACAAATTCGAGAGGCTTACCCTCTGGATTCTTGTCGGCTATCTGACCATCAACGGTAAGCGTATAGTTTACCGCCACAAATTTTGTGTTTTCTACCTTCATAATTTTATAAATTGTTAATTGTGTTATTTTCTCTGCAAAGATACAAATTTATTCTTCATTTTTTGCAACGAGGTTGCGGTCGCCATAGCCGTTGTCAATCTTCGACACAAATGGGAAGAACTTTGAGCGGGCTACCCACTCCAACGGGAAGGCTGCTTCGTGGCGCGAGTATGGGTGCGACCACTCGCCCGCCAACTCAACGGCCGTATGCGGAGCGTTGGCAACGACATTGTCGGCCTCGCCACCGATAGCCTCGGCCTCGCGCTTGATAGCGATAAGGGCCTCGATAAAGCGGTCCATCTCCTCCTTTGGCTCACTTTCGGTAGGCTCAACCATCAGCGTCTCGTGAACAGGGAACGAGAGCGTTGGCGCGTGGAAACCGTAGTCCATAAGGCGGTGAGCAACATCGCCACAATCGACACCATATTCGCGCTTGAAGTGTGTCAGGTCGAGAATCATCTCGTGCGCAACACGACCCGTCTCGCCCGAATAGTAGGTGCGGAACTCATCTTTGATTGCCGAAGCCATATAGTTGGCATTGAGGATTGCCATCTCGGTAGCGGTGCGCAGACCCTCCTCGCCAAGCATCTTGATATAGCCGTATGTAATAGGCAACAACATTGCCGAACCCCAAGGCGACGACGAAACTGCCGTGATACCCTGCTCGCCACCCGTCGAAACAACCGAGTGCGACGGCAAGAATGGAGCGAGGTGACGTGCCACGCAGATAGGGCCAACACCTGGGCCACCACCACCGTGCGGCATCGCGAAGGTCTTGTGAAGGTTGAGGTGGCAGACATCGGCACCGATAAAGCCCGGATTTGTGAGGCCGACCTGTGCGTTCATATTCGCACCGTCCATATAGACCTCACCACCCGCATCGTGTACGGCATCGACAATCTCGCGTATGCGGCTCTCGAACACGCCGTGAGTCGATGGGTAGGTTACCATCAGCGCACACAACTCGGCACTATACTGCTCGGCCTTGGCCTTCAAGTCCTCGACGTCGATATTACCGCGCTCGTCGCAAGCCACCGTAACAATCTTCATACCCGCCATAGCGGCCGAGGCTGGATTTGTGCCGTGAGCCGATGCAGGAATAAGGACTATATTGCGGTAGCCCTGACCACGACTCTGGTGGTAGGCGCGGATAACCATCAGACCCGCATACTCGCCTGCGGCACCCGAATTTGGTTGCAACGAGCAGGCCTCGAAGCCCGTGATGGTCGCAAGGTCGCGCTCCAACTCCTCGATAAGGGCCGTATAGCCTTCGTGCTGGTCGGCAGGGGCAAATGGGTGGATATTCTGGAAACCTGCAAGCGAGAGAGGCTGCATAATCGACGCAGCGTTCAACTTCATCGTACACGAGCCGAGCGAAATCATCGAGTTGGCGAGCGAAATATCGCGCAATTCGAGTCGCTTAATGTAGCGCATCAGGTCGCTCTCCGAGCGGTAGCGATTGAATACAGGCTCGGCAAGCAGTTCGCGCTGACGACGCAACGCAGGGGCGATAGAGGCCTCGGTCACCATCGCAACGCGCTTTGGCTTGCGACCCTTTGCCTCGGCAAAAATCGCAACAACCTCCGCAACTTCGGCCTCGGTCGTAACCTCGTCGAATGCTATGCGGACACGCTCCTCCGATGGATAGTAGAAGTTGATACCGCGCTCCACGGCTATCGACTCGACAACCGCAGCCTCGGCCTCAACCTCGATAGTATCGAAGAAGGCGGCGCTCGAAAGTTTGTAGCCGAGCGACTCGATACCCTTCGCCGCCGAGAGTGCCGACGTGTGGGCCGTCATTGCTGCACAGCGCAGACCCTCGGCACCATTATATACGCAGTGGAAGCCGACAATCGAAGCCATCAGGGCCGATGCGGTACAGATATTCGACGTTGCACGCTCGCGCTTGATATGTTGCTCGCGCATCTGCAACGACATACGCAGTGCGCGGTTACCGAGACGGTCCACCGAGACACCGATAATACGGCCCGGCATATTACGCTTGAAAGCTTCGCGAGTTGCAAGATAGCCGGCCGAAGGGCCACCGAAGCCCATAGGACAGCCCAGACGCTGTGTCGTACCGACAACAACATCGGCCTCCCACTCCGACGGAGGGGTCAGCAATGCAAGCGAGAGCAGGTCGGCATCGACCGCAACAAGTGCGCCCACAGCGTGAGCCGCGGCGGTAAAGTCGGCATAGTCGCGCACCTCGCCATTGGCCGCAGGGTACTGAACGATAGCACCAAACTCCTTGCCCGTAAAGGTGTAGTCGGCAAAGTTGTCGATGATGAGTTCGATGCCGAATGGCTCGCTACGCGTAAGCAACACGTCGAGCGTATGAGGATATATGTTCTCGTCGATAAAGAGACAGTTGCGACCCTCCTTGACAGCCTCGCGCGAACGCAGGGCATACATCATCAACATCGCCTCGGCCACTGCCGTACCCTCGTCCAAGAGCGAGCAGTTGGCAATCTCCATACCCGTCAGCGAGCAGATTGCGGTCTGGAAGTTGAGCAGAGCCTCCAAACGACCTTGCGAAATCTCGGCCTGATAAGGTGTATAGGAGGTGTACCACGCAGGATTCTCGAACACGTTGCGCATAATCGCTGCCGACACAGCGTTGGGATAGTAACCCATACCGATAAACGAGCGGAATTGACGATTGCGCTCGGCCAACTCCTGAATATGGGCGGCAAACTCGTATTCGCTCATACCCTCGCCGATAGCAAGCGGTTTTTCGAGACGGATAGAGGCAGGGATAACCTGATTGATTAACTCCTCGACCGACTCAACACCGATAGTTTCGAGCATCGCTTTGAGCGTATTGGGGTCGGTTGTGCCGACGTGTCTTGTTACGAACTGATTGAACATATCTTTATGGTTTTTATTGTTTGACCGTTTTGTGCAACAAATGTAGTAAAATTAGTTAATACTTAAATGAACTGCCGCCTATAAATTCGCGCAAAATTGAGGTTGGCGGAATTTCGTCGGGTTCAATCGGCGTAAAGTTGTCGAGCAGTTGAAGCAGTCGGTGCGCCTCGCCATACTCGGCCACCGTATCGGGTACTTGGCGCAATATCGGCTCGATAATCGGGCGCAACACTCCGATTTCGTAGAAGAGCGAGGTGTTAATCATCACATCGGCATTCTCCTGATAAGGGAATATGTGTCGCTCCTCGCCTCGACGCACACTCGCCCAGCGCGAAAGTGTTGCATAGGCATCGCTGCCTCGCGTACGGTAGTCGCGGGTAATACGGCGCAGAAGGCGGTTGTCGGTCGTCTGGATACGGGTGATGTTATCCATCGCAACCGAGGTAAAGCACGAGAGGTAAATCTTGAACTTCACGTCGTCGGGCAGAGCCGGCGTAAGACGCGGATTAAGGCCGTGGATACCCTCCATAATCAGCACCGAACGCTCGTCGAGTTGCAGCGGTGTTTCGTGCCATTGGCGCGTACCCGTAATAAAGTCGTAGCGCGGAATCTCGACACTCTCGCCCGCAATGAGTCGTTGCAGGTGGTCGTTGAGTTGCGCAAGGTCGATGGCCTCCAAAGCCTCGTAGTCGTAGTCGCCATTCTCGTCGCGCGGAGTCTCGGCACGAGGTACAAAGTAGTCGTCGAGCGAGATAAGCACAGGGTGCAGACCCAGCACTCGCAACTGTATGCCGATACGCTTGGCCGAGGTGGTCTTGCCACTCGACGAAGGGCCCGAAATCAGCACCACCTTAACGCCTCGCTCACGATGTGCCGCAGCAATCTTGTCGGCCACGGCCGAGAACTGACGCGCGTGGACCGCCTCGGCAATCTTGATATACTCGCTCGTATCGCCACCGAGGGTCTTGGCATTGAGTTGGCCGACCGTCGGCACACCCATCATATCGACCCACAAGTGGTAGTCACGAAAGATGCCGACCATCTTCTCGGCATTCGGCATTTTGGTCACGCGGTCGGGCGATGCGCACGACGGCAAAGCGAGGTAGAAACCCTTGTGATAAGGCTCTATATCGAAGGTCGTAACGTAGCCCGTCGAAGGGGCTAACGCACCAAAGAAGTAGCCAACCGTATCGCCGAGGTAGTAGATATTGTTGTAGAGGCGCGGACGGGTACGCAACAGCGCCACCTTGTCGTGGTAGCCTGCCGCCTCGAACTTTGCGGCCACCTCGTCGCCAGGCTCCTTGCATCGCTCGATACGCAGGTCGGCAGCCGAGAGCGCACGCATAGCCTCGACCATCGCCCGACACTCCTCGCTCGTAAAACTGCTCTTGTCGGCAATCTCGCAATAGAGGCCGTTGCCAATCGAGTGGCGAACGTGGAACGAGTGCGACGGATAGAGCTCTTTGGTAACGTGCTGCAACATAAACGACACGGTACGCTGATAGACCCTCACACCCTCGAAGTGGGTAATATCGATAAAGCGGATTGATATTGGGATATAGACGCGATAGTTCAACTCCTTGATGCGATTATTGACATAGGCCGCCAAAATCGGATAGCGATTCGAGAGCGACAACTCTCGACAAATATCGAGGAGCGATGTTCCCATCTCGACGCAGATGTGGGAAGCTGTATTTTCGCAAAAAACCTTGATTTTGTTTTTCATCGGAAAGAAAGTTTTGGTTCGGTTTTCAAAGATAGCAAAATTTTTCGGATTTCGTATGGCTGCAACGGGCCAAGTGGTCGATATTTTCGATTATTTTTTGCAGAACAAATAAAAATCCATACCTTTAACCAGCCTAATAATCCAAAAAGAATACAAATTATGAAAAAGAGAAATATCGCCCTTGTGGCAATCGCCGTTATCGCAATCGTCGGCTACCTCGCACACTACCACAACAACCGTATTCGCGAGGTAGTAATCCTATCGACCAACGATATGCACGCCTCGATTAGCAACTTTCCGCGACTCGCAACGGCTGTAGCCCAATGTCGCGACACGGTGGCGACCATCTTGGTCGATGCAGGCGACCGCTGGACCGGCAACGCCTATATCGATTGGGCCGAGGGACGTCGTCCGATTCTCGACCTGATGAACTCGCTCGGCTACGATGTAGCGGCACTCGGCAACCACGAATTTGACCTCGGAGCAGCGTTCCTCGAAGAGACAATCCACTACTCGCACTTTGCGACCATCTGCGCCAACGTCGAGAGCAGTCGTAGCGACTTTGCAACCCCTGCAAAGTGCCACTCAATCACCACCCCCGATGGCGTAACGCTCTGCTTTGCGGGCGTTGTGACCAACTACGACAACGGCCACCCCGACGGCAACAATGCCCACTTCGAGGGTTTGCACTTCCCCGACCCTATGGAGGCGGCACGCGAGGCTGTGAAGGGGTGTCGAGGTGCCGACGTGAAGGTGTTGCTTTCGCATATGGCCTACGACAAAGATATGACCTTTGCAGCCGAAGGTTCGCCCTACGAGGTGATTATCGGCGGCCACTCGCACACGGTTGCCGACACGACCGTCAATAATGTGGTGATTGGCCAGACGGGGCGCAAACTCAAACTCGTCGGTGCAACCCGCATACGTCTGCGTGGCAACCAAATCGAGAGCATCGAGTACGAAAATATCGACCTTGCGAACTATGCACCCGACGCACAATTCGAGGCTATGATTGAGCAGATTGAGAACAATCCCGAACTGAAAACCATCGTCGGCTCGACCGCCTCGGCCTTCAACTTTGCGGGCCTCGCCAACCTCGAATCGACACTCGTAGCAAAGGCTTCGGGCGCCGAGATTGGCTTCTTCCACTACGGAGGCATACGTTTGGCCGAACTCGCGAAGGGTGAGGTGCAGTGGGTCGAGTTGTGCAACCTCGAACCATTCTTCTCGACAATCTACACTATCGAGATGACTCCGGCACAGATGCGCAAGATGATTATCGACAAGTACAACGACACGAAGAATACCAAAGAGTCGCACCGCATCGACCTCTTCTGCTCGGTGCCATACAACCTCATTGTCGATTCGGCCGACTGCGCCCACGATGTCCGCTTCCCGACTCTGCGCGAAGGTCGTCGCTACCGTGTCGCTCTGACCGACTATGTGGCCAAGAAATACGACTCGATTGAGGGTCTCAACGGCAAATTTACCGAGATTTCGATTCTCGAAGCGTTGAAGCAGCACTTCCTCAACAACTCGCCCGTCAAACCCGACAACCGCCCTCGCCAACGCATCGTAAGAGAGTAGTGCGAGTCGCAATAATCGAAAAAGGCCGTCTGCATTCACAGACGACCTTTTTCGTACAAACCTAACCTAAAACTTATAAAAACTTACCTTGTTTCGGGTGCAAATATAGAGCATCGCCCACAACCTCGCAAACCTTTCTCCGCGAATGGTCGCAAAAGCACCCCCTGCGGTCAAATTTGGAGGTTGAACGTATTTTGGCACAATCAGTTAGCAAAGGTTAGGCCCTCGTCGGAAGCATCAATCGAGATAGGTCGCTCGCGATTGATTTCGCCTGCGAGAATACGCTTCGAGAGTTGATTTACGACCTCGCGCTGAATAGTTCGTTTGACAGGTCGCGCACCATACATCGCATCGTAGCCCGCGTGGGCAATCCAACGACGTGCCGCCGCCGTATAGTCGAGCGATATGCCGTTGTGAGCCAACGCCTTGCGAATTGCGTGCATCTGCATATCGACAATCTCCTCGATGTCGCTCTGCGAGAGTGGCGTGAACATCACAATCTCGTCGATACGGTTCAGAAATTCGGGTTTGAGTTGCTGTTTGAGCGACTCGACAACCTCGGCGCGTGTCGCCTCGACAACCTCGGTCGGCACTTCGCCACCTGCGGTCAGAGCCTTCGAAAATCGCTCCTGAATGGTATAGGCGCCCATATTCGAGGTCATAATGATAATCGTATTGCGGAAATCGACCGTGCGACCCTTATTGTCGGTCAATCGACCGTCGTCGAGCACCTGCAACAGTGTATTGAACACGTCGGGGTGGGCCTTCTCAATCTCGTCGAGCAGGACCACCGAGTATGGTTTGCGACGCACCGCCTCGGTCAGCTGGCCACCCTCATCGTAGCCGACATATCCCGGAGGCGCACCGACCAATCGCGATACGCTATGGCGCTCCTGATACTCACTCATATCGATACGCGTCATCATATTCTCGTCGTTGAAGAGAAACTCGGCCAACGCCCTCGCCAACTCGGTCTTGCCGACACCCGTCGTACCGAGGAAGATAAACGAGCCTATCGGCTTGCGAGGGTCGTTGAGGCCCGCACGCGAGCGACGCACCGCATCGGAGACCACCTCGATAGCCTGCTGCTGACCCACGACGCGACGATGCAACTCCGCTTCGAGATTGAGCAACTTCTCGCGCTCGGAGGCCAACATACGCGACACGGGGATACCCGTCCAGCGAGCCACCACCTCGGCTATATCCTCCGAATCGACCTCCTCCTTTATCATCTGACCCGATACGGTTGCCGCGTCGAGTTCGGCCTGCAATGCCGCGATACGCTGCTCGGCCTCGACAATACGGCCGTAGCGAATCTCCGCCACACGACCATAGTCGCCCTGACGCTCGGCCTGCTGCGCCTCGATTTTCAGACTCTCGATTGAGGTCTTATTCTCCTGGATTTTGCGGATTATATCGCGCTCGCCCTGCCACTTGGCACGCTTCTGCGACACCTGCGATTTTAGGTTTTCGATATCGCGGTCGAGGTCGGCTATACGACGGCTGTCACCCTCGCGACGAATAGCCTCGCGCTCGATTTCGAGTTGGCGCACACGACGTTCGAGCGAGTCAATCTCCTCGGGCACCGAGTTCATCTCCAAGCGCAAGCGCGATGCCGCCTCGTCAATCAGGTCGATAGCCTTGTCGGGCAGAAAACGCGACGTGATATAGCGGTGCGAAAGTTCGACCGCCGCAACAATCGCCTCGTCCTTGATACGCACCTTGTGGTGCGACTCGTAACGCTCTTTGAGGCCTCGCAAAATCGACACCGCATCGTCGGTCGTCGGCTCATCGACCACAACCTTTTGGAAACGTCGTTCCAAAGCCTTATCCTGCTCAAAATATTTCTGAAATTCGTCGAGCGTCGTTGCACCGATAGTACGCAACTCGCCTCGTGCAAGGGCCGGTTTGAGGATATTGGCTGCGTCCATCGCTCCATTCGACTTGCCCGCACCGACAAGCGTATGAATCTCGTCGATAAAGAGCAAAATCTCGCCTGCCCCCGAGACGACCTCCTGCACAACACTCTTCAATCGCTCCTCAAATTCGCCCTGATACTTCGCACCGGCAATCAACGCTCCCATATCGAGCGAATAGACCACCTTCGAGCGCAGATTTTCGGGTACATCGCCATCGACAATACGGTGAGCAATACCCTCGGCAATAGCCGTCTTACCGACACCAGCCTCACCGACGAGAATTGGGTTGTTCTTGGTGCGGCGAGAGAGTATCTGCAACACGCGACGAATCTCCTCGTCGCGACCAATCACAGGGTCGAGACGACCCGAACGAGCCTGCTCGTTGAGGTTGATGGCATACTTACCCAACGCGTTGAACTCCTGTGATGCGGTTGGCGAGTCGAGCGTCGCACCCTTGCGGAATTGACGCACAGCCTCGACCAACTCCTTTTCGGTCGCTCCTGCCGCTTTGAGCAGTTCCGAAGATTGACCGCGCTCAACAACAAGCGCAAGCAAGATATGTTCGACCGAAGCATATTTATCGTTGAAGGTGCGCGTAAAGTCGATTGCGCGTTGCAATATATTCGACGTCTCCCTCGCAAAGAACTGTTCGGTATCGGCACCTGCAACCCGTGGCAACGCAGCGATAGCCTCGTCGGTCTTGGCACGCAGTGCGCCGACATTGACACCTACACGACCAAGCAAAAATGCTCCAAGCGAATCATCTTCGGCAATAATCTCTCGAAGCAAATGCAGTGGCTCTACGGCCTGTTGCGAGTTTTCGCGTGCAAGGAGGGCCGCCTTTTGCAGGACCTCCTGCGCTTTGATTGTAAGAGAATTGGTATTCATAGCTTTCAAAATTTGTTTAACCTCTACCCCTCAAATCCTTTGCCAACCCCTACTGCGACGGCTCGCTCTGTCGCTTTGGCGCATCGTGGCACAATCGACGTGACAAAGGGCGACAAAATGGCATAAATATTTATACGTGGGGTTGTGTAATCACACAACAACAATCTTTTGCCGCTGACGAAGGTCGTTGCTCGCGGCCTAATGCCGCGTTTACAAGTCTGACCCTCCCCTAAATCCCCTCCTCGGGAGGGGACTTGGTCGCTGCGCTCCGAGGTGCAGAAAGGAAGGTAGAAGGGATATGGGGGGGGTGATTATGTTGTCCCCCAAAGTTAGGGGGGGGCAGAGCGGAGGGAGTCTGAAAAAGCCTCAACACAAACTATACTATTCCGAATATGTATTATTTATTAAATAATCACATTACATAATTGCAAAAAAATGCTATTTTTGCACCAGTTTTAATCCTAATAACTATGAAGCATTTACTTTATCTTGCAGTGATTGCATTGGCCGTCGGCTGTACAAAGGAGTTTGACATCGAGCAGACCCCTTCGCAAGGCGACCTCAACGGCGGTAGTCAATACTCTATCGCTGTCGATATGGCACCCGTAAGCCGTGTCGCTATGGAGGATAAGAACAGTGATGGCATCTACCCTCTGCATTGGCAGGTAGGCGACCAAATCATCATCAACGGAACAACGGTCTCCGACCCGTTGCACCAACTCTTCGATGGTGAAAAGAGCGCCATATTCACTACCTCGCAAGCACCAGAGTACCCATTGACAATCATCTATCCGGGAACAATGCTCTCCGAGGAGGGTAAGATTATGATTCCGACAGAGCAGTCGTTGCTCCAAGAGCGACTCGGCAATGGCAACGGCATCATCATCGGCTACACGGTCGATGCCCAAGACCCTCTCGTCGTGAAGCACGCCTGCGCCTACATCAAGGTTTCGCTCCGCGGCTCGGCAACAATCCGCAAGGTTGTGCTGCTTGCGACCGCCGGCGAACGACTCTCGGGTCAATTTACCTACAACGGCGAACACCTCTCCATTGCGGGCATAGCCCCTATCCAGAAGGGTAGTTCGGAGGAGATTCAGCGCACCGTCGATGGAGCCTACGCCTTCGCGCCTGTCGAGAGCAACTCCTATATCGACATCTCGGCCAACACAACACTCTCGACCGAGCCAACCGACTTCATCTTTGCTATCCCTGCCGGCACCTACGCCAAAGGCTTTACGCTGATGGTTGTAGACAACACCGGCGAGTCGATGCGCAAGACCGTATATAACGACAACGGCAAGACCCTCACCGCAGGTACTATCGTCGAGATGCCGACCCTCGACTATGTAGCCGAGAAGCCTCACGGCATCTACTCGGCCTCCGATTGGGTCTCGTTCGCACTCGACACCAACCACTCGGCTTGGAGTGCCGACAACCGCACGGTAAATCTCTATGCCGACGTCGATTTGAGCAGCTACGAGAGCGTACCTATCGCAAGCCTCGACAACAACTATACGCTCAACGGCAACAAACACACCGTTTCGGGCATCACCGCAACCAACAATACCAAATA
>JAGBWT010000076.1 GCA_017629615.1 Alistipes sp.
CGAAGGGCAACATCACGACTGCCGAGAAGCAGTAGATAAATCGCAACAGGGTCGTAACGCGATACTTCGCCACAAAGCGTTTGAAGAAGACCATATAGAGAGCCGTTACGCACGTTCCGCCAAAGAGCATCACGTTGCCGATAAGTTGCGAACGCTCGTGGCTCGCCGCCCCACCACTGACGACCACAGCCACCGCCCCGACAAGGCCGAGCATAAGGCCTATGACCTTGCGCACCGAAAACCGCTCCACACCAGCCGCGACCGAGACAATCAGCACCACAAGCGGACCGACCGTACCGATAATCGAACCGTCGATTGGCGAGGTGCGCGACAAGCCATACATCAGCAACAATTTGCGCAACACACCAATCATCAGAGCCGCAGCAGCCAACGCCAACCAATCCGATTTGGCGATAGGCTCGCGCTCCTCCCACAACGAAGGCACAAGCGACAGCGCAGCCGCAACGATGAGCGACCCTGCGACCATTGCCGAGGGGGCGATATAGTGACCCAAAACCAAATTGTAGAATGGATAATCGCAAGCCCATATAATGTTGCAAAAGAGCAGTGCAACGTGCGCTCGCCAACTACTTGTTGCGATGTTCATAATGCTCATTTTTAAGTAACCTCCCCCCTCCCGAAACCTTAATAGACAAATATCGGGCAAATACCATACCTCAATTTGAGGATTTTTTCGTATCTTTGTCACGATTGTTGCCATTGATGGCATAATATTTCGAATAATGGTGCGTTTGACAAACAACGCACAACAGAGAAAAAGATGAAAGAATTTTTTAGCGGTATATGGAGTTTTATCAGCCGCCACGCGCTGACACTCACGATTGTCGTCGTGCTAATCGTCGTAGCACCGCAGGTCTTCGGCCCGATTATCGGTACGGCATTGGCTCTGGTCGGTCTGTTTATACTCGTGATAATGTTGCTATGGCTGGCCATATATCTCCACATTCGCAAAATGCATCGTCGCGTGGAGGAGCGATTCGGCAACGCGCAAAGTGGTGCTAAACATTATGGCCGTCGCAGCAACGGCTCGACCTATCGCGATGGCGACGTCACCGTAACCCGAACAGGCGCACCCGAGAAGCGCGTGAGCGACAACGTTGGCGAGTATGTCGATTTCAAAGAGGTCAAAGAGAGCAACAACAACGAATAACCAAGAGCAAACGCGACCCAACCTTAAACGATAGAGAGATGTTAAAATTATTGGAAGCCATAGGTCGATACTGTATACTGATGGGAAAGGTATTCTCACGCCCCGAAAAGGCGAGTATATACCACCATCGAGTCATCGCCGAGATAGAGCAGTTGGGCATCAACTCAATACCGCTCACAGCAATCATATCGATATTTATCGGTGCAGTTATAGCCCTCCAAATGTCAATCAGCCTCGAATCGCCATTCATTCCGCAGTTGATGATTGGCTACGCAACGCGAGAGGTGATGATTCTCGAATTTTCATCGACCGTGACGGCCATAATCCTCGCCGGAAAGGTCGGCTCGAACATCGCCTCCGAAATCGGCACAATGCGCATCACCGAGCAGATTGACGCACTCGAAATTATGGGCGTAAACTCGGCCTCGTATCTGATTCTGCCCAAGATTATCGCAACGATGTTCTTTTTCCCGTTGTTGGCTGTTTTAAGTATGATTGTCGGTATGTTCGGTGGTTTCCTGGTCGCACGTCTCGGCGTAATGCTTCCAAGCGACTTTATCGACGGTCTGCTCTACGACTTCGACGATTGGGAGATAACCTACTCGTTAATCAAGATGACGGTATTTGCATTCCTGGTCACCTCCATATCGGGCTTCTATGGCTACTACGCCAAAGGCAACTCGCTCGAAGTCGGTAAGGCTTCGACTCGCGCCGTTGTGACAAGTTCGATTATGATTATGATTTTCAACCTCATTCTCACCCAACTCCTACGAACATGATTAAGTGCAACAACATATTCAAATCGTTCGACGGACGCACCGTACTCAACGACATATCGGTATGTTTCGAATCGGGCAAGACCAACCTTATCATCGGTCGTAGCGGCTCGGGTAAGACCGTACTGCTCAAAACGCTCGTCGGCTTGCACGAACCCGATAGCGGAACAATCGACTTCGACGACGTGCGCTACACCTCGCTATCGTTCAAGGAGCGCAAACGTATTCGCGAGCATATAGGTATGATTTTCCAGGGAGGAGCGCTTATCGACTCCTCGACCGTATACGAAAACGTCAAGTTGCCACTCGACCTCTTCACCGACCAAAGCGAGGCCGAGAAGCGCAAGCGCGTGGAGTTCTGCCTCGACAGAGTTGAGTTGTCGCACGCACCGCACCTCTACCCCTCCGAGTTATCGGGCGGTATGATTAAGCGTGCAGCCATCGCTCGCGCCATTGTACTCAATCCGCGCTACCTCTTCTGCGACGAGCCAAACTCGGGTCTCGACCCGCAGACCTCGATTGTCATCGACAACCTGATTCACGACATCACCAAAGAGTACAACATCACGACAATCATCAACACCCACGATATGAACTCGGTGATGGAGATTGGCGAGAAGATTGTCTACATACATCAGGGTCAAAAGTGGTGGGAAGGGTCGAAAGATACTATTCTCCACACCGACAATCAGGAGTTGAACGACTTTGTCTTTGCCTCGGCAATGGCCAAGCGTGCAAAGGCGTCAATCAAATAGGCGGAACGCATAGCGCACCCACCTCCAACAAACCTATTAGCAAGATTATTTGAGAAGATAGTCGATAGAGGCCCTATTGAAGAAGGTCTTATTATCGACATTGCAGACGTGGCCTGCATTAGGCACAACAATCATCGACACGCCAATGCCACCACGGAAGGCCGTAATCTGGGCCTGCGTCAGGAAGAGGTAGTCGTTTTCGCCCATCATATAGAGCGTAGGCACCGACGTCTGACGGCAGAAGAGGTCACGCAGGAAGCAACTCACCTTATCGACCAGCGACATCCACTGCAAGAAACTATCGAAGCAGACCTTCTGCGCACTCTGCAAGAAGAGGCTCTTCGAACGTGCGTACTGCTCCTGCGGAATGATACATTTGGCAATAAGCCATTTCAGCATACCATAAGGTATAACCATCTTAAACATATCGATTGAGCGAAGCAGGAATCGCGTTTTGATGCTGAGCGTCGTAACAGCTCCGGCAAGCACCATCTTATCGACACGCGAAGCGTAGTTCTCGGCTATCACTCGCACGATAATACAACCGAGCGAAAGACCCATATAGTGAGCCTTCTCGATTTTCAGATAATCGACAACCTCCATCACCTGGTCGGCTGCCGAGATGAAGTTGAAGTTATCCGACAAGTCGTAGCCCTCGGAGTCGCCGTGACCCATCAAATCGACAAGCAGCAGATTGAAATGGCGCGCAAAATCAGGCACTTGGCGGAACCATACCTCAATGCTTCCTCCTGCGCCGTGCACCATCACCACCCACTTATTCGCGGGGTTATTTCCTACTACTCTATAATTTAACACGAGTCGAAACTTTGGGACAAAGTTATGTAAATAAATTTAGATTTTTATCTGTTTCGGTCGTTTTTTGCCCACTTTTTGCAAATATCCATTTTTTAAGTAGTTAAAATTTGGTTGTTCGTACGAAAATTTATAATTTTGCGCAGTTAAAAACGCAACAGAATTTTTACTAAATAACAATTAAAAAATTATGGCACAAATTAAGATTGGTATCAACGGTTTCGGACGTATCGGCCGTATGGTATTCCGTGCAGCTTGCACACAGACTGACAAGTATGATGTAGTAGGTATCAACGACCTTTACCCAGTTGAGTACTTGGCTTATATGCTTAAGTATGACACTATGCACGGTCAGTTCGAGGGCA
>JAGBWT010000011.1 GCA_017629615.1 Alistipes sp.
GCGGTTACTTCGAAGCACGTTTTCTATCGACCTCGTTGAGCAGAATCTTACGCAAGCGCATCGACTTTGGTGTAACCTCTACATATTCGTCCTCCTTGATGTACTCCAAAGCCTCCTCCAACGAGAAGATTTTTGGCGGAACGATAACAGCCTTGTCGTCCGAACCCGAAGCACGCATATTGGTAAGTTGCTTGGCTTTGGTCACATTGACCGTGATGTCGTTGCTGCGCGTATGTTCGCCGATAACTTGTCCCATATAGACCTCCTCCATAGGGCTGATAAAGAAGCGGCCGCGGTCCTGCAACTTGTCAATCGAGTAGGCGTAGGCTGTACCCGTCTCCGAGGCGATAATTGAGCCGTTGGTACGCATCTCGATTTCGCCCATATATGGCTCAAAGCCTTTGAGTCGGTGCGACATAATCGCCTCGCCTGCGGTTGCGGTCAGCATATTCGAACGCAAACCGATGATTCCGCGCGACGGAATATCAAATTCGAGGCGCGTGCGACCGTTCGACGACTCCATATTTGTAAGCATACCTTTACGCTTGGTCGAGAGTTCGATAACCGTACCTGCAACCTCGTCGGGGCAGTCGATAGTCATCTCCTCGACAGGCTCGCACTTGACGCCGTCAATCTCCTTGATAATAACCTTTGGTTGGCCGACCTGCAACTCGTAGCCTTCGCGACGCATCGTCTCGACAAGCACCGAAAGGTGCAATACACCACGACCATAGACTACAAACGAGTCGGCATTCTGGCCCTGCTCGACACGGAGGGCAAGGTTGCGCTCCAATTCGCTGTCGAGACGCTCCTTGATGTGGCGCGAGGTGACATATTTGCCATCTTTGCCGAAGAATGGCGAGTTGTTGATTGTGAAGAGCATCGACATAGTCGGCTCGTCGATTTTGATTGGCGGAAGCGGCTCCGGATTTTCGGCATCGCAAATCGTGTCGCCAATCTCAAAGCCGTCGATGCCGACAAGCGCACAAATCTCGCCGCACTCGACCTTCTCGACCTTCTTCTTGCCGAGGCCGTCGAATACCATAAGTTCCTTGATTTTGGTCTTTATGCGGGTTACTCCGTCGCGCTTTGCGAGGGTTACCGTTTCGCCCGTGTGGAGTGTGCCGCGTGTCAATTTGCCGACAGCGATACGGCCAATGTATGACGAGTATTCGAGCGACGTAATAAGCATCTGGGCTGTACCTTCGACTATCTGTGGCTCCGGAATTTCGTCGATTATGGCGTCGAGCAGTGGTTGTATCGAGTCGGTTGGCTCGCTCCATTTATGCGACATCCAACCTTGCTTTGCCGAGCCGTAGATTGTTTTGTAGTCGAGTTGCTCCTCGGTAGCATCGAGCGTAAACATAAGGTCGAAGACCTGCTCGTTTACAACCTCGGGGCGGCAATTAGGCTTATCGACCTTATTGATGACGACAATCGGCTTTTTGCCGAGCGAGAGGGCCTTTTGCAGAACGAAGCGGGTCTGTGGCATTGTACCCTCAAAGGCATCGACCAACAGCAATACACCGTCGCACATATTCAGCACACGCTCCACCTCGCCACCGAAGTCGGCGTGACCCGGGGTGTCGATAATGTTGATTTTATAATCTTTGTATATTACCGATACGTTCTTCGAGAGAATTGTGATGCCTCGTTCGCGTTCGAGGTCGTTGTTGTCGAGGACAAGGTCGCCTGTTTTCGAAGGCTCTCGCAGGAGATTACCTGCTAAAATCATCTTA
>JAGBWT010000077.1 GCA_017629615.1 Alistipes sp.
AAAACGAGTTCTGGTGGCAATATCCTATCAACGTGGGTGTCCAAATTTCGGTGCCTATCTTCGCGGGCTTTGCCAACACCTCGAAGGTTAAGAGCATCAACAACAGCATCCGCCAGCTCGAGATGCAACGCGACTACCTTGAGCAAAGCATGTACGTACAAGTGCGCTCGTCGCTCAATACACTTGTGACCGCCCGCGAGACCATGCTCGCCAACGAGAAGACCGTGGCTCAAGCTCAAAAGGCGTTCGATATTTCGCAAACACGCTACACTGCCGGCGCAGGTACCATCCTTGAGGTCAATGCTGCCGAGTTGCAGCTTACCCAATCGCGCCTGAACTATTCGCAGGCTATCTACGACTATCTGTCGGCCAAAGCAGATTACGACAAAATCATCGGTAAAGAGGAATAATAAAAACAAGATAAAGTATGAAATTCAACAAAAGTATCATTCTGGCGATGGCACTCGGAGTAGTGCTCGTCAGCTGCGACGACACCAAGAGCGCACAGCAACAGCAGGTCGAGACTTCGACAAGCGTGTTGGTGAAAACCGCACCCGCAACGGTTCAAACTGTATCTCAAACCGAGGTGTTCACCGCAAATATCGAGCCCTACAAGAAAAACTATATCACCCCTGCCGTTCAGGGTGTGCGTATCGACCGTATCTTGGTTGATGTTGGTGACCGCGTTAAGAAGGGCCAACTGCTCGTAGAGATGGACCCCACCAACTACAACCAACAACTCGTAAACCTCCAAAACGCTCGTGATACCTATGAGCGTACCAAAAAGGTGTTCGAGGTAGGTGGCGTGTCGCAACAACAACTCGACCAAGCTGCCAACGCCCTCTCGATTCAAGAGGAGGTGGCTGCCAACCTCAAGAAGAATATCAGCCTTCTGTCGCCCATCAGTGGCGTTATCACCGCTCGCAACGACGAGGCAGGTAACCTCTTCTCGAACCAACCTATCCTCCAAGTTATGCAAATCGACAAGCTCAAAGTTACCGTTAATATCTCGGAGCAGTTCTACTCGGCCGTTAAGGTGGGTACTCCTGTGAGCCTTGCGGTGGATGTGTTCCCCGGCGAGAGCTTCGATGGTAAGGTTACCCTTGTCTATCCCGCGATGGATGCCGCAACCCGCACCTTCACCGTCGAGGTTACTATCCCCAATGCCAAAGAGCGTCTGCGTCCCGGTATGTTCTCGCGCTCGACCATCAACATGGGTGACCGCGAGAGCGTGATGATTTCGGATGTTGCCGTGTCGCGCCAAGTAGGTACTTCGGAGCGCTATGTATTTGTCGAGAAGGGTGGCGTGGCAGAGCGTCGTGTAGTTCGTCTGGGTCGCCAAGAGGGTAACCTTATTGAGGTGCTCGATGGCGTTGAGGCTGGCGAGAATGTCATCGTCACCGGCCTGTCGAAACTCGAGCAAGGTACCGCCGTAGAGGTTCAAAAATAACAACACTCAAACACTCCGTTAGACAATGAATATTTACGAAAAGGCCGTCCGCAAACCGATTTCGACCGTCCTCATCTTTGTGGGTGTGATTATCTTCGGTTTGTTCTCGCTGACAAAGCTGGCCATCGACCAATACCCCGAAATGGAGTTCCCGGCCGTTACGGTATTTACAACCTATCCGGGAGCCAATGCCGAGGAGATTGAGACCAACGTGACTCGTATCCTCGAAGACCAACTCAATACCGTCGAGAACCTCGAGAAAATCACCTCGACCTCGTCGGACAACTACTCTATTGTAAGCCTCGAGCTGGAGTGGGGTGCCGATATTACCGAGGCAACCAACGACGTGCGTGACGTTATCAACCGTTGTGCAAAACTGCTGCCCGATGGCGCCGAGCAACCCGTTGTGTTCAAGTTCAGCTCGTCGATGATGCCT
>JAGBWT010000078.1 GCA_017629615.1 Alistipes sp.
AAAAGCGCGGCAGCTTGTTCCAATCGACCTCCGATAGCGAGATTTTGGCTCACTTGATTAAAAAAGACGGGTTGGGTAACCGCCCCCGTATCCACGCCATTCTCGATGCGCTGAACATGATGGAGGGCGCCTTTACCTTTGGGGTGATGACCTCGCGTCGCATCTATGCCTGTCGCGATAAACACGGTCTGCATCCGTTGGCCATCGGCCGTCTGGGTGAGGGCTATGTCGTGGCGAGCGAGACCTGCGCCTTCGATACGCTGGGTGCCGAGTATATCCGCGATGTGGAGCCGGGCGAAGTGGTGACGATTGATCATCACGGCATTCGCTCGAACCACTACTCGCAATTCAAGCACCACCACATGTGCTCGATGGAGTACATCTATCTGGCGCGTCCGGATAGCGACATCGAGGGGTGCAATGTGCATGCCTACCGCAAGGAGTCGGGCCGACTGCTCTTTAAGGAGGCTCCTGCCGAGGCGGATATCGTGGTAGGTGTACCCGATTCGAGTCTGAGCGCTGCGATGGGTTATGCCGAGGCGAGCGGACTTCCGTATGAGATGGGTCTGATCAAGAACAAGTATATCGGTCGCACCTTTATCCAGCCGACACAGGCGCTGCGCGAGAAGGGTGTGCGTATGAAGTTGTCGGCCGTCAGAACGATTGTCAAGGGCAAGCGAGTGGTCTTGGTCGATGACTCGATTGTGCGCGGTACGACTTCGCGCCGCATCGTGACGATGCTCAAAGAGGCGGGTGCCACGGAGGTGCATGTGCGTATTGCGTCGCCCCCGATGACCGAGCCCTGCTTCTATGGTGTCGATACGACGAGTTACGACGAGTTGATCTCGGCGCGTCTGTCGGTGCCCGAGGTGTGTGAGGCGATTGGTGCCGATACGCTGGCGTTCCTCTCGGAGGAGTCGCTCTATGCGGCCGGTCGTCGCGAGGAGTTGTGTACGGCTTGTTTCTCGGGTAATTATCCGACGGCCCTCTACCACAACAGTGCAATGGTGAAGAAATGTAAATGCAAAAAATAAATAAAGACTATGGCTCAATCTTATGAAAAGGCCGGCGTGAATCTCGAAGCCGGTTATGAAGTGGTGCGTCGCATCAAAAAACACGTCGCCTCGACGAATCGTCTGGGTGTGATGGGTAACATCGGTGCCTTCGGCGGTATGTTCGATCTGGCAGCCCTGAAGGTCGAGGAGCCGGTGCTGGTGAGCGGTACCGACGGCGTAGGTACGAAACTCAAATTGGCCTTTGCGATGGACAAACACGACACGATCGGTATCGATGCTGTGGCAATGTGCGTAAACGATGTCTTGGCACAGGGTGCCGAGCCTCTGGTATTCCTCGACTATGTGGCTGTTGGCCACAACGAGCCCGCTAAGGTTGAGGCTATCGTGTCGGGTGTTGCCGAGGGTTGCCGTCAGGCAGGTTGTGCATTGGTTGGTGGCGAGACCGCCGAGATGCCTGGTATGTATCAGGATGGCGAGTACGATATCGCTGGCTTCACCGTGGGCGTTGTTGAGCGCTCGAAGCTTATCGACGCTGGCGAGCGTGTTAAGGTTGGTGATGTCTTGGTAGGTATCGCATCTACTGGTGTTCACTCTAACGGCTTTAGCCTTGTGCGTAAGGTTGTTAGCGACAATAACCTAAAGCTTTCGGAGAACTATCCCGAGATTCCTGGTCGTACGCTTGGCGAGGCTTTGTTGGAGCCCACACGCATCTATGTTAAGCAGGTGTTGAAGGTTATCGCAGAGTGCGATGTTCACGGCATCAGCCACATCACTGGCGGTGGTTTCGACGAGAATATTCCCCGTATCTTGAAGGATGGTCAGGGTGTCGAGGTTAAGGAGGGCACTTGGGAGATTTTGCCCGTATTCCGACTCTTGGAGAAGTACGGCAAGGTATCGCACCGCGAGATGTTCAACATCTTCAATATGGGTATCGGTATGGTTATCGCGTTGCCCGAGGCAGATGCCGAGAAGGCTATCGCTATCTTGGCAGAGTCGGGCGAGCGTGCTTCGGTTATCGGTCGTGTCATCGAGGGTGAGGGCGTAACAATCATCTAAGAGCTATGAAAAAAGCAAGATTGGCGGTCTTCGCAAGTGGCAGCGGTAGCAACTATCAGGCTATCGTCGAGGCTTGTATAGATGGCAGAATAGATGCCGATGTTGTGCTTTTGGTCTGCGACAAGCCTGGCGCAAAGGTCTTGGAGCGTGCCGAGAAGTTTGGCACAAAGGCCTTTGCCTTCAATCCCAAGGACTATGAGTCGCGCGATGCATA
>JAGBWT010000079.1 GCA_017629615.1 Alistipes sp.
AGGTCTTGGAGGGCGACTTTGGCGACCACACAGGGTTCTACTCGCTCACCGACTACTATCCGAAGTTCCACGTCACCGCTATTACACATCGTCGCAACGCCATATATCCTGCAACCATCGTGGGTATTCCTCCGCAGGAGGATGCCTATATCGCTATGGCCACCGAGCGCATATTCCTTGCGCCAATTCGTCTTGTAATGCAGCCCGAGGTGGTAGATATGACAATGCCTGCAGCAGGTACACAGCACAATATCACCATAATCTCGATGCGACAACTCTACGAGCATCAAGCCTCGAAAGTGGCACTCGGCTTGTGGGGTGCGGGCCAGATGATGTTCAACAAATATCTCTTGCTCACACCCGCCTCGACCAATGTTCGTTCGGCCGAGGAGATGGCGACATTGTTACGCAACTGCAACTTGAGCAATTCGCTCATTCGTAGCGAGGGTATCTACGACGTGCTCGACCACGCCACCGCGAAGTGCGGCTACGGTGGTAAAATTGCACTCGACCTAACAAATGTGGAGGATAAGGCGAGCAACCCTTCATTCGACGCCACTACCCTACCTTCGGGCGTAGAGGCAGATGACAGTCTACTTGAGATGTGGAGTGCGTTGATTCTCTATGCAGACAACGACGAGAAAATCGACCGCGAGGAGATAGCAAAGGCTGCATCGTGCAACTTTGTGGTTCTGTTCGACAGGCGAGCCAAGGTCTTGACCGCAAACGAACTTCTTTGGCTCTTTGCCGCCAACACCGAGCCTATGCGAGATATTACACTTCACGGCTCGACGCTCGTCATCGACGCTCGAGCAAAACGCCCGGGTGGAGAGAACGGAAATCCATCTCGTTGGCCGAATATAGTTACTGCCGACGAGGCTACAATAGCCCTGGTGGATAGGCGATGGAGCGAATATGGCATTGGCGAGAAGCTCTCTTCGCCATCGTTGCACTATCGCGCATTGCAACTCTCGGAGGGTGCCGAGTGGAGATAGAAGATGTTCAGCAAGGAGAATATACGCGGAATCGTATTTGTGATGGCGATAATCATCGTCGTTGCGCTTATCGTTCTCTTTGCGCGCCCTCGCGAGGAGCAGATTCTTGCCGAAAGCAAGGGCACGACAAGCGATATCGAACATAGCGACTCGTTGTTTCAGTTCGATCCGAACACAGTAACCTACGACGAACTGCGGCTTTTGGGCTTCGACAAACGTACGGCTGTGGGCATCGTAAAGTACCGCACCGCAGGCAAGGTATTTGGCATTGCCGAGGAGTTTGCCCTCTGCTATGGCGTAACCGACGAGATGTTCGCGCGCGTACGCCCGTATATAAAGATAGGTAGCGACTACGCCACAAAACCCAAGACAAAGAGTCGTGACACCCTGCGAACCGAGCACAAACCTCGCTTTACGCCACGCCCATTCGAACCGTTCGGCATCGACACAGTAGGCGTCGATTATCTGCGACTCATAGGCTTCTCTACACGACAAGCTGAGGCTCTTATCGAGTATCGCAATCGCGGCAAAGGCATCTTCTCGATGAACGAGTTACGCGACTGCTATGCCGTAAGCGAGGAGATGGCCGACTCGTTGGAACACTTCGTGATTTTGAGCGTTCGAGATCCGCACGAGGGGCTGATCGAGATTAATTCAGCCGACTCGGCTCGTCTGCGCTCGGTGCGCGGAATTGGCGGAAAGACGGTGGTGGCGTTGCTTCAATATCGCAAATTATTGGGCGGATTTGTCCGAAAAGAGCAAATTGCGGAGCTAAAATGCGTTACAGAGGAGAATTTTCTTAAAATTTCTGAACAAATTTATTGCGATAGTTGCAATATTTCAAAAATAGATATTAACTTTGCACCCGCTTCGCAATTTGAGCATCATCCATATATGTCTCGAAGAGCGGCGAAACGGATTTTAGAAACAAGAGAATCGAAAGGAGGTTGGAATAGTATCGAGGAGATGCAGGAGGATAGCATATTCACCAAGGAGCAGGCCAAGGCCATTGCACCCTATCTTCGTTTCGGTACCACACCGCAAGATTTCGACTAAATTATAAAAAAAGCAAACGCCTCGCAACTCGGCGCAAGAGTTGCAACAAATAACAGAAAAACAAACAATAAAAAATAGAGAACAATTATGATTATCATGGAAGTTAAGGAGGGCGAAAACATCGAGCGCGCTCTCAAGAAGTTTAAGCGTAAGTATGAGCGTACAGGTGTTTTGAAGGAGCTTCGTGCTCGTCAGTACTTCACAAAGCCTTCGATTGCAAAGCGCGACAAGATGGCTC